>JAHFEW010000073.1 GCA_023248215.1 Nitrospira sp. | reverse complement strand
CTAGTATGGAGTAATCCCGTAAGGGGTAATCTGAGGACCAAATGGCCCAGATACCTTTGTGCTAATGAGGGCTTTTTCCCCAGATGAACAGTACTTCAGATGGATGGTTTCTCCTACAGAGCAATGTTATAAGCCATACATGCATAAATGTGACAAATGCCGCGGAACGATGTTGCCGGAACGGGCGGTTGACCTGAATGCTGGTTTGGCGATCACAGTGCTCGCGTGCCTAAACTGTGGACGCCGAAAAGCAGCTGACGCAGAACCGCGACCGATCACGTCACGACATTAAACCGTTGCAATGACAACAGCTCTGAGAGCGCTCTCGTGCGATGAGCGGAAGGCTTCTGAAGCTGCCTTCTTGGGATTACCATTTAATCCTAAATGGTCAACAGCGGGGCAGGCTGTCTATTTTGGAATTCAGGCCGCCCTCATCGCTCGAGGAAGCTCAGTCCCGTCTCGTACTAACCAGCCCATGGAGCTAGCGGGTAGCTTCGTCTAGTTTTTTCGCTCAGTTGTTCCCCTATCCGTTTTTATTGGGGAGGCGAACCCTAAGCAGAACGACCATTCAACCTCCCATCTCCACAGAAAGTCACTCCTAACTCTTACAAAGTCACGAGTATCCGCCCCGAAAGATCTTATCTGAGACTCAACACATCGAGCATGTCGTAGAGGCCTGGCGGCTGCTTGACGACCCACCGAGCAGCGCGTAGCGCTCCGCGAGCAAACGTGTCACGACTACTGGCTCGATGAGTAAGCTCGATGCGTTCGCCCATCGCTCCAAACATAACCGTGTGATCTCCGACTATGTCACCAGCCCGAATGGTTTGAATCCCGATTTCTCCCCTCTTGCGCTCACCGATGAGTCCCTTTCGCGCGTAAACACCGACTTGCCCAAGATCTCGATTGACGGCACGAGCGAGTACTTCCGCCATTTTTAAAGCGGTGCCGCTTGGCGCATCCTTCTTGAGGCGATGATGGGCTTCGATCACTTCAATATCGTAGTCTTCGCCGAGAGTCTTGGCCATCTCCGCAATCACCTTGTAAATTACATTAACACCCACGCTCATGTTGGGAGAGAACACGCAGGGAATCTGCTTGGCAAAACTTCGCAGCTCATCCAACTCAGACGAAGAAAATCCAGTCGTCCCCACCACAATTCCTCGCCGATGCTGAGCTACAATACTCAAATGTCCGAGTGTCGCCGAGGGAGTTGTAAAATCAACTACCACCTCCCCACGTTCCATCAAGCTGGATAGATCATCCGCAATCAGCACCCCCGTTCGCCCACAGCCCGCCACCTCGCCGGAGTCCTCACCCACGGCATGATGCCCCTTACTCTCCACTGCTCCCGCCAGCGTCAGGAATGCCGAGTCCTTTACTAACGACACGAGGCGAGATCCCATCCGTCCAGCAGCTCCAGTCACGACAACCTTGATCATTGCACAGCCTTTGGAAGCAACGGATCAGACTACACTAGTCCGGCTTCTTTCATCATACGTCGAAGTTTTTCTCTATTCTCACTGCCCATCGGGCAGAGTGGCAGGCGCATCTCGCTCTCGATCTTGCCCATCATGTGCAGCGCTTCTTTCACAGGGATGGGGTTCGTTTCATAGAACAGTGCCGTAAAGAGCGGGTAGAGCTGATAGTGCATTGCGCGCGCGTCTTCAAGACGTCCGGCGAGAAATGCATTCACCAACTTGGCCATTTCACCGGGAACCAGATTCGCGGTGACGGTGATGACTCCTTTGCCTCCCACCGCCATCATCGGCAAGGTCAAGGCATCGTCTCCAGCAAGCACGGTCATGCGCTCGCCACAGAGCTGAATGATTTCAGATGCCTGTTGGACCGAGCCGCTCCCCTCCTTAATGGCGACGATCGTCCGGCATGCCGTAAGGCGCGCCACGGTGCTCGGCATCATGTTCACACCCGTTCGCCCTGGAATATTGTAGAGAACAAGTGGGAGATCCACGGCCTCCGCAACCGCCTTGTAGTGGAGATACAGACCTTCCTGTGTGGGCTTGTTATAATAGGGCGTGATCAGCAACGCTCCATCCACCCCGGCTGACTTCGCATGTTTCGTCAGGGCAATGGCTTCCTCGGTACTATTGGACCCAGTCCCTGCTACCACCGGGACACGACCCCTGACTGCTTCAACAGTAAAGGCCACCACACGATCGTGCTCAGCATGCGTCAATGTGGCGGACTCGCCGGTGGTTCCGCAGGGAACAATCCCATGCGTGCCGCTGGTGATCTGCCACTCAATGAGGTCGCCGAACGATCGCTCGTCCAGTTTCCCATTCCTAAACGGCGTCACAATGGCAACCAAAGAGCCTGTGAACATGGGACACTCCATCAGGATGACAATAAAGGACCGGATCTACGAAAGAAAGGCCGGTATCTCCTCGCCCCGCACTAAATCATCGAAACTCTCACGCGATCGAATGACATGGATCTGGCCCTCGTGTACCAGCACCTCCGGCACGCGGGGTCGCGAATTGTAATTCGAGGACATGACAAACCCGTACGCGCCCGCACTCATCACCGCCATCAGATCACCGGCGTTCATTTCCGGCATGACCCGGTCCTTGGCCAAGAAATCGCCGGATTCGCACACGGGCCCGACAACATCGACGGTTTTCTTCGGCGCGTGCGTCACGCTCTCATAGAGCGGTCGGATGTCGTGGTACGCATCATACAAGCTTGGGCGAATCAGGTCGTTCATCGCCGCATCCACGATCAAGAAGCGTTTGGCTTCGCCATCCTTCGTATAGAGCACTTTGGTGAGCAGCACGCCGGCATTGCCGACGATCACACGGCCGGGCTCCATGATGAGGACGCATTTCAAATCTCGCACGAGTGGGGAGATTGCCTCCGCCAAGTCCTTCGGTTCAGGTGGGGTTTCATCCGAATACGTGATTCCCAAGCCACCGCCGATGTTGATATAACGAATGGGAATCCCCTGCTCTCTCAAAGTTCGCACTATCCCCGACACCTTTTTCAGCGCCTCGACAAAAGGAGTCACTTCCGTCAATTGAGACCCGATGTGCGCATGAAGGCCGACAACCTCGATATGGCTGAATGACGCGGCAACCTTGAACTCTTCGAGAGCGTGATCGGCGGCAATTCCGAATTTGCTCTTTTTTAAACCTGTTGAAATATACGGATGGGTCTTGGGATCGATGTCTGGATTGATCCGCAATGCCACCCGCGCCTTGACTCCCATGGATGCCGCCACGTCGTTGATGGCATGCAACTCGGCAGAAGACTCCACATTGAACATCAGAATATCCGCCTTCAGCGCATCGCGGATTTCGTCCGGCTTCTTCCCAACACCGGCAAATACGATTTTCGACACCGGCACTCCCGCCTTCAGGGCACGGAAGAGTTCCCCTCCCGACACGATATCCACCCCGCTGCCTTCTTTGGCCATGAGGCGAAGCACGGCCAGGTTTGAATTGGCCTTCATCGCAAAGGCGACAATGTGCGGAATATTCCCAAACGCTCCGTCGTAGGCACGAAAGTGCCGGACGAGCGTGTGATGGCTATAGACATAGCACGGAGTCCCAACCTCTTCTGCAATGCGCGAGAGCGGTACATCTTCGCAATAGAGTTCGCCTTGTCGATAATGGAAATCATGCATCGTGTCGATCCTCGATCAAAAATTCTACACCCCTCAACGAAAGCCCGTCCAATCTCGCGAGAGCCAGCCATGACCTGTGGGGATAGGACGGGTCCCGTAGACGCCCGGTCATACGATCGGCCGCTATCGCGTTCCCATCGACCTCAACGGCGGAATCGGTAATGGCTCTGGTTCCGGCGGAATCGGAGCTTCTTCAATCGTGACCGCACTCGGAGCATTGGGCCGTGAAGCCGAGCCCCACACGGTCGATCCGGGAGGCAGGAGCCCTTCACGTCTCAATTGCCGCTCAATCACCGGTGTCACGCCGACATCTTCCGGAGGAATCGGCGAACCCAGCACGCCGCACCCACCCAAACCGATAACAAACAACACCACGCCAGCAGCACGGCCGCTGGCTCCAGCTCGCCACACGCAGACGGGCATCATCCCTTTAGCGCCCTCGCAAGCTCATTGATACGCGCCTCGACACGGCGTCGCGCCGTGCCGCCGACTTGGCCCTTGCGGTTGATCGCACCCTGCACCGTGAGACAGCGCAGCACATCCTGTCCAAAATGAGCAGAGAAGGCCTGCAACTCCTTCAGGGTCAACTGCTGGAGCGATCGATGTTGCTCAAGTGAGGATCGCACAATTTGTCCGGTAATGGAATGGGCCTCCCGGAACGGCACCCCTTTCGTCACGAGGTAATCAGCCAATTCCGTCGCCAGCATTCCACCGCCTTCGGCAGCTTCAGCCAGCACCGCCTGATTGACGACCAACCGCCGGATCAATTCCGTGCAGAGGACCAGCGATTGCCCCGTCGTATCCACGGCATCGAAGAGCGCTTCTTTATCTTCCTGCAGATCGCGATTGTAACTCAGGGGCAGCCCCTTGAGGAGAGTCAAGGTACCCATCAAGTGACCGTACACCCGCCCTGTCTTGCCACGGACTAACTCTGGCACATCCGGATTCTTTTTTTGCGGCATCATGCTACTGCCGGTGCAAAAGGTATCGGGCAAATCGACGTAGCGAAACTCCTGCGAGGCCCAGAGAATCAATTCTTCGCTCAAGCGCGAGAGGTGCATCATGATGAGCGACAGAGCGCTCAGCACTTCCACCACCCCGTCGCGGTCTGACACGGCATCGAGGCTATTCTGCGTGACCGACGGGAATGCCAAGAGTGAGGCTGTGTATTGCCGGTCAACCGGATAGTTCGATCCCGCCAAGGCCCCCGACCCTAACGGCATCACGTTGAGTCGTTCTCGACAATCGTAGAGACGCCCCCGATCCCGCTCGAACATTTCGACATAGGCCAAAAAATGATGGGCCAGCAGCACCGGCTGAGCCCGCTGCAAGTGCGTATAGCCCGGCATGACGACATCCAGATGCGCCCGCGCTTGCCCCACCAACACACGTCGAAATTCCTGAATCTGGCCCATCAACGTTGACAGGGCATCCCGCAAAAACAAGCGCAGGTCCAGCGCCACCTGGTCATTGCGGCTTCGCCCCGTGTGAAGCTTCCCGCCCAAAGGGCCGATCAGCTCCGTCAGCCGGCGCTCGATCGCCATGTGTATATCTTCATCTTGCGGCGAGAAGGGAAATCGCCCTCCATCTAACTCCGCCTTCACGGCCTGCAATCCGCGCACAAGTCCGGCTGATTCACGGGCCGTGAACACCCCCGCCCGCTCGAGCGTTTTGCAGTGCGCGATGCTGCCCTGAATGTCGTAGGGATACAGCCGTCGGTCGCAGGCCAACGAGGAGGTGAACTGTTCCACCAAGCGATCGGTTTGTTCCGCAAACCGGCCGCCCCAGGCTTTGCCTTTGGGCAACGTGCGACTGGCTCGTTGAGGTGAAGGGGCAGCCTTGCGCGCGCGAGTGCCACCGGCCTTGGATGTCGCCATTATTTGGTCGATCTCTTCTTGCGCTGAGCCCGAATCGCGAGCCGGAGTGCGTTCAAGCGGATGAAGCCTTCTGCATCCTTCTGCCGATAGACGTCGTCTTCTTCGAACGTGGCCATGTCCAGACGATAGAGCGATCGTGGAGACTTTCGCCCCACCACAGTGCAGGTTCCTTTGTAGAGTCTCACCCGTACGGTCCCCGTCACGTCCCGCTGAGCTTCGTCGAGAGCCGTCTGAAGCATTTCCCGCTCAGGCGCATACCAATAACCGTAGTAAATCAGCTCGGCATAACGAGGAATGAGACTGTCCCGCAAATGCAGGACTTCCCGATCCATCGTCAGCGATTCCAAACCCCGATGGGCCGCATGGAGAATCGTGCCGCCCGGCGTTTCATACACTCCCCGTGACTTCATGCCGACATAGCGGTTTTCCACAAGATCGACGCGACCGACACCATGCTCGCCGCCCAACTTATTGAGATAGGCCAACAACGTCGCCGGGCTCATTTTTTTACCGTCCACCGCCACCGGATCACCCGTGACATACTCGAGCTCGACTTCCCGTGCCTTGTTGGGCGCCCGCTCCGGCGACACCGACATCACAAAAATCTCTTCGGGCGGGGCTTCCCAGGGATCTTCCAGAATGCCGCCCTCATAACTCGTGTGGAACAGGTTCATGTCCATGCTGTACGGCTTCGCCTTGGTTGCGGTGACCGGAATGCCGTGCTGCTCCGCGTATTCGATTAATTCGCGGCGCGAGCGCATCGTCCATTCCCGCCAGGGCGCAATAATCTTGATCTGTGGATGGAGCGCCATGTAGGTCAACTCGAACCGGACTTGATCGTTGCCCTTGCCGGTCGCTCCGTGACAGACCGCCTCTGCACCTTCCTTCGCGGCAATCTCAATTTGCCGTCGGGCGATCAAGGGCCGGGCGATCGACGTGCCCAGCAGGTAGCTACCTTCATAGATAGCGTTCCCGCGCAACATGGGAAACACATGGTCCTTCACGAAGACCTCGCGCAGGTCCTCCATATAGACTTTCTTCACCCCAAGGGCCTGCGCCTTGGACTTGATGGCTTTCAAATCTTCGCCCTGCCCTAGGTCGGCGCAAAACGCGATGACCGTACAGTCGTACACCTCTTCTAACCACTTCAAAATGACAGAGGTATCCAACCCTCCCGAATAGGCCAACACCACTTTTTTATACGATGACCGACTCATGCGACTCCTCAGCGACGTGAACTGTTTACTGATTCCTGCTTCCATTGTTGGGGGCTAACAGTCTCACCAAGATGGCCTTTTGCATGTGCAGTCGGTTCTCGGCCTGATCGAGCACGACCGACTGTGGACCATCCAACACCTCGGCACTGATCTCTTCGCCGCGATGGGCGGGCAGACAATGCATGACCAGCGCATCCGGCTTCGCGCGCTTCAACAATCGCTCGTTGAGTTGATACGGAGCCAGGGTCTTGAGGCGCCTGGCCTGCTCCCGCTCGCGTCCCATGCTGATCCACACGTCCGTATAGACCACATCGGCATCGTTGACCGCGACGAACGGATCCGCCCCAATCTCAATCACGGCGCCGGTCTGCTGCGCTTCCGCCCGGGCCAGATCCACAATGTGCTGGTCCGGCTGATACCCGGCAGGGCAGCCCACGGCAATCGTCATCCCCATTTTAGCTGCAACTTCGATCAGGGAATTCGTCACATTGTTGCCGTCGCCAACGTAGGCGATTTTGATCCCCTTCAGCCGCCGCTTTTTCTCCTGGATGGTCAACAGGTCGGACAAGGCCTGGCACGGATGATTCAAATCCGTGAGGCCGTTGATCACTGGAATGGTCGCCTCGCGTGCCCATTCCTCCACAATGGCATGGTCGAAGGTGCGCACGACGATCGCATCCAGGTACCGCGACAAGACGTGGGCTGTGTCGGCCACGCTCTCACCACGCGACAGCTGGATATCGCCCATCGGCAGAACCATCGCCTGCCCGCCTAGTTGATTCATCCCCGCCTCAAAGGACACCCTGGTGCGGGTCGAGGGCTTCTGAAAGAGCAGGCCCAACATACGCCCTTGCAGCAGGGGGTGAGGAATACCGCGACGTTGTTTGACTTTGAGCTGCCCGGCCAGGCGCAGCAACGCCGTGAGTTCCGCGTTGGGAATCGAAAGCAGCTCCAGGAAATCTTTCCCGAGACCGGCCTTGGTTGTTGACCGACGAGGACGCCGCGACATACGCGCCCCTACAGGGTTAATGGGTTGAGGTGGTTCGGTGACTAAGAATCTGAGCGAGCGCGTTCAGTAAGCGGGCAATCTCGGGCTCCGTGATAATGAGTGGTGGAACGAACCGCAGGACATGATCGCCGGTGCAGTTGATCAATAACCCGCGGGCAAGACAATCGGCAACCACAGCTTTCCCTTCGATGTCCAATTCAATGGCCTGCAACAGACCCAGACCGCGCACGTCCTTCACCAGGCGATGCCGCTCTTTTAGGGCGGCCAATCCCTTCGCCAAACTTTCGCCCGTCCGCCGGCCCTGCTCCAGGATCTTTCCTTCCAGCAGGACCCGCAACACCGCCAATCCAGCGGCGCAGGCCAAGGGGTTGCCGCCGAATGTCGACGCATGGGTGCCAGGGGAAAATGCTCGCGCCACGGCATCCGTTGCCAAGCAGGCCCCGATCGGCACACCGCCCCCGAGCCCCTTTGCCAAGGTCATGATATCCGGCTGCATACCGAACTGTTCGTAGCAGAAGAGCGTGCCCGTCCGGCCCATGCCCGTCTGGACCTCGTCGAAAATGAGGAGCACATCGCGTTCTCGGCACAGCTCTCGCAGCCCCTGCAGGTAGCCTCGATCCGCGACATACACCCCGCCTTCGGCCTGAATGGGCTCCAGCATAACCGCGGCGGTTCTTGGCGTCATAGCCCGCTCGACTTCCGACAGGTCATTGAACGTCACATACGAAAACCCCGGCATCAGCGGGGCGAATCCCTTCTGGACCTTCTCCTGACCGGTCGCTGTCAGCGTGGCCAGGGTGCGCCCATGAAAGGAATTCTTCATCGTGACAATTTCGTAGCGGTCGGCCCCGTACTTGTCGTACGAATACTTTCGGGCCAGCTTGATTGCGGCTTCATTCGCTTCCGCGCCGCTGTTACAAAAGAAGACTTTCTGCGCAAACGAATGTTCGACCAAAGTCTGGGCCAAACGTACCTGCGGCTCGGTATAATAGAGATTCGACGTGTGGATGAGGTGCTGCACCTGCTTCTGAATCGCCAACACCAGGTCGGGATGTCCATGTCCGAGGAGATTCACCGCAATGCCGGCCACAAAATCGAGGTACTCCCGTCCCTCCAGGTCATAGACCTTCGTGCCACGCCCGCGCACGATCGAAATCGGCTGGCGCGTATAGGTATTCATCAAGTACTGTTCGGCGTTGAGACGCAACTCACCCGTCGGCATGATACACCACTTCCCCCATGAGTCGGCGAAGCTACCATAGGGAAACCGTGAAAGCAACCGAACCAGTGCCTATTAGTGGCTCCCAGCGCGGGGGGCGGGCTTCTCGCAGTGAGTGTCACCCTCTGGACGTCCCTTGACGGGAACAGACGGCGGATGGGATAAGGTGGCGGTATGAAATCCTGCTCACAATGCCAGCAACAGAACCAGGACGACGCCCGCTTTTGTCACCAGTGCGGCGGCGCCTTCGCCGTCGAAAGCCGAGAGGCAGCGGCGGAACCGGAATCGTCACCGGCCCCACTGCCACAGACGGATGCGGAACTCTTGAAAGCCTTCATCGGCCCGAATGCCGACCGGTACCTGGAGACATTCAAGAAGTTCTCCGGTCCCTCGGGACCGCAATTCGCCCTGACGTGGCATTGGCCGGCCTTCATCTTCGAGCCCTTTCTCTGGTTTCTCTACCGGAAGATGTATGTGTACGCATTGATCTATGCCATCGGTCCGGCCATGGCGTTCTACATCACCCAAGACCTCTCCGCCGACATTATCTGGCGGATCATCGCGGGGGCCAGCGCCAACTATATTTACTTCTGGCATGCGAAAGAACAGCTCGCCAAGATCAAAGGCGAACGGGCCACGGGCGGGGAAACCAGGCAACGGCTCTTGGGGGAATTGGGCGGCGTGCAACCCTATGTGGTATGGGTCGGCGTCGGCCTGCTCGTGTTAAAGATCGGCCTCGTGGTCGCCATGTTCAAGGACGGTGCGCCCGACGGGCCGAAAGGGCCGCCCGCCAAGCCTCATCCCGCTAGTCTGACAAACGTCTAACACGATACCTTCCTCTTAGCATACCGCGGAAGTGGTGTGACTCACCTCGCCGGTGACGGTTGATCTCGACCCACACTTTGCCCCCTACTCGTGTGACATGCGTTGCCGCTGCCACTCGATCCAGGACACAAACCACTCAAAATCTTGCTGGTAGACGGCACCGCTCAGATCAGGCGCGGCTTGGGTTTGTTCCAGTTGCGTATAGGTCCGCGGCCAGTTCTTCTGCCACCAGGATTTGAGTTCGTCGGGGCCATAGGGTTGCCCATTGGGATTGGTGATGCCGGCGGCGGCACAGAGACCGGCCACAAGTGGCCAATAGCGGTCCTTCCCAACACCCACACTCCGAAAATGCTCGCGGAGCAAAAACACTACCCAGAGTTCGGCGCTGTTCTTTTTATTGTGTTTGAAGGGCTGGGTTTGCCGCAGTGGGACCGGATCGAAGGTCTTGATCACCGATGTGTAGTCCGGCCCCCCATAGCTCCCGGCGGATTCGGCAATCCCCTGCAACATATTGGCTAATTCCACTTCGACGACCGGTGGCCGAACCGGAGCCTGATCGCCCGCCCCCGCGCCCAGCGGATTGGAGGCCGTCAACAATTCGATCAGCGGCTTCAACTCTCGTAATCGCGCCGCCGCGGCTTTCAGAATCTGCTCGGATTCGAGCCAATAGTCGGGATCACCCTTGGAGATCCGTTCACGCCCCGACGGCGGCAACACGACGGGAATCCAATACCGCACAAGCACAAAGAGGACATACTCGACCTGGCCACCGACCTGTGCCACGCCCACCAAGGCCTGACTAACTCCCAGCGCCCGTCTGAAAAATGCTTCCACCCGGTCTTCGACCTGCAGGCGCCGGCCCATCCCCTGCCACCACTGCTGCAGGGGAGACCACTCTGAGGACGGAATACCAGTCATCGATATACTCCACGGATGAGAAGAAGCCGGCGGCATGGTACTGGCTGCCTCAAGTGATTGCAACCGGACCTCACGGGGGCAAACGACACCCCTGGAGGCTCAGAACGCTTGACAGGGCGAAGGGGAAATCGCATAACCTGTCCCAACAAGGTCTATCCGTTCGGACAAGGAGACAAGGCACGATGAGCAAACTGGTTCTCATTCGTCACGGTGAATCGCAATGGAATCTGGAAAACCGCTTCACCGGCTGGGTGGATGTCCCGCTCTCACCGAAAGGCATCGAAGAAGCGAAGGCGGCCGCGAAGAAGCTGGCTGGCTTCTCCTTCAATCGCGCCTTTTCCTCCGTGCTGGCCCGCGCCAACGAAACCATGCGCATCATTCTGGAAGCCCTCGGGCAGACCGCCATTCCCATTGAAAAGGACAAGGCCCTGAACGAACGCATGTACGGAGAGTTGCAAGGGCTGAACAAAGCCGAGACGGTCAAGAAATATGGAGACGAGCAGGTGAAGATCTGGCGGCGGAGTTATGACGTGAGGCCGCCGGGTGGCGAAAGTTTGAAAGACACGGCGGAGCGGGTGCTTCCCTATTACGATAGCCGCATTAAGCCCTCCGTGCTCAAGGGAGAAACGATTCTGATTGCCGCGCATGGCAACAGCCTGCGCGCGCTGGTGATGCAACTCGACCAGTTGACCAGGGAACAGGTGCTGGAGCTCAACATTCCGACCGGCGCGCCGCTGCTGTACGAACTCGACAACAACGGGAAGGTGTTGTCGCACCGGTATCTTTAACTGGTCGCGGCCATCGGCGGACTAGCAGGTTGCGGGGAAACTCTTTTCATCCCCTATCATCGTGAGAAACATGGTGATGTCAGGCCAGAATGACCGACCAGACAGGATGCTCAAACAGGCCGTCCGGCAAGGCCGCAGCGAGTGAAGGGCCGAGGCGTACCCTTTGGGTACGTTGAGGGTCTGAACGAGGCGAGAACGCCGCTGGCGGGCTTTTTCAGCATCCTGCTAAACACATTCGCCCAGCAGGGCTTGATACCGATCCAGCGGCACCAGATCAGGAAGCAACACGAGCAGCTTCGGACGATCCTCCGGCTGGATAATGCCCTGGTCTTCGAGCAGGTCTGAAATTTCCTCGGACGCTGCCATGGCGCCGCCTTCGAAATCTCCAACCGGCGCATAGAGCGCCCGCCGTTCTTCCATTTCGACTAGGTAATCCTCCCACTTCACCGGCTCAAGCTTGAACTCAGTGGCCCAATCTGCCTGAATCAACTCCAAGACGCGGTGAAACAGCACCTCGCGATACTTCCTGGGAATGTGCGCATTGATCGCGGCCGATACCCAATACAAGGTGAAGGAGAGCACTTCCCTCGTCATATCCCTCGCCTGCTCTTCGGTCACATCAATGCCGTAGTCGCCCATCATCTCGACGGAAATCCGGCGTGGAATCAGCTTGTACAATGCCTCCGCGGCCTCAGCCGGGGTCATCGGTTCTTTGGTCATACCTCTCCTCCCGCAAGGAGCAAAAGAATACTGCAGGCGCACGCGCACTGACAACTAGCAGCCTCACGCCCCTCTGTCCCAGGATGTCTTGTCCGCTTGGGAAAGCCTATGTTACAGTCCGCGCCGCACCCAAAGACAGGATCATGACCAACAACGCGCGCCTCTCACTATTGCTCATTGGCCTCTCCTGCATCGGGCTCCTTTGGCCTGCCCCCGTGAAACCAGCAGAGACGCAGGACGCGCGCTGGGGCTTCGCGACCGATCTCGGCCTCTGGACCGGCACCACCAACAACACCACCTTCGCGCTCGGGTTCGGGCTCGACTACTACATGGACCAGAATTTTTCGTTCGGCGGGATGGCCCTCTTCACGCCGGTCGGGGACCTGACGCAGATCGGCATAGCAGGGGTGGCCAAGTACCATCTTCGCCTCAACAGCGGGTTCAATCTGGTTCCATTCGCGGGACTCGGATTCATCCATGCCGATCTCAACCGCGGCAGCGGCCCGACGAAAGTCGATCGCAACGACACCAGCCATTTCATTCCACTCGGAATGTCGCTGGAATACCAGGTCGGACCAAAAATCGCCTTCGCCACCACCCTCATGGTGAACCTGCACCACATCACGCTCTCTCCGCCTGTCGCCGACGACAACACGAGTGTGGCACTCCTGTTCGGCATCCGCTGGGGGCCATAGATCGTCACTCCACGCATCGTCTTGGTTGCGCTCGGCATACATCCGTGACGAAACCTGCTCCGTAGAGTGAGTGGAACCCCTGTTACCCACTCACCAAGGAGGAGATCATGATGAAGATTGCCGCACTTGCTGCATGTGCTGCATTGTTGGTGACGGCGTCGGCCTGGGCCGATATGGGGAAGGAAGCCCAGCCATTGAAGGCCATGGCAGGATCCAAGGCGGAAGGTCACCTCAATGAGGGCATCGAACACTATGGGATGGGACATTGGGATATCGCGAAGAAACACTTCACGGCCGGAGAACAGGCCGATCCGCAATCGGCTGAGGCGCACTACGATCTCGCGCTGGTTCTTGATAAAACCGGCGACCACGGCGGGGCAACCGCGCATTTTCAGAAGGCTCACGACCTCGGCAAGGCCAACGCCGCGATCCACGACTCGGAGATTTTGAAGCCGCAGCTAAGGATGTAGGCGAAGAAGAAGAGGTTGGAGGAGGCAGAATCGCTGCGCTCAAAACTGAGAGCACAACCTCTCTCCTGTACATGTCGTTTTTTCACAGCCGCTCAAACGGGTTTCCAGCGAGGCCGCAGCGAACGAAAAGCTGAGGCGTACTGTTCTGAGTACGTCGAAGTTTGAGTGAGACGAGAACGAAGCTGGGGACCCGTTTCAGCGGCTGCTACGCGGCTTGGGCTGGGCGCCACCGAAGCCCCACATGCAGCAATTCCTGCAGTAGGTCTTTGTAGGCGAGATTCGCTTTTTCGGCTGAATCGGCAAAGTCTTCGCCGGTGGCGATCTGAGGATTGGGGTTAGCCTCAAGCACGTAAACGATGCCGTCTTTGTCCATCCGCATATCGATCCGGGCATAGCCGCTGAGCCCCAACGCGCGATAGACCCGCTTGGCCAGATGCTGAATGTGATCGACGACTCCCTCCGGTAAATTTCTCGCTTCGCACGAACGGATGCCGTACTTGTCCTGATACTTGCGACTCCATTTCACCCGTTCAGTTGCGATCCGCTTCGCTTCGTCCGGCATCTTGTCCATCACCAGTTCCCAGACCGGGAAGACTTGCAGATGGGCATTGCCCATCACGCCAACATAGAGCTCCCGCCCTTCGATATAGCGTTCGACCAACGCGCCGGTGCCGACATTGTCGTGGATGAACGCCACCCGTTCCCGCAGTTTGTCGTCATCTTCTACGATAGAGGCTTGCGAAATCCCCAGCGATGCTTCTTCGCTGACCGACTTCACAATCAACGGGAAGGGTAGATATTTGGGCCGGCGAACCATCCGGTGGAGCGGCACCATCATAAACTCTGGATAGGGAATGCGATGGTACGACATCACTTGCTTGGCCAACGCTTTGTCCCGTGCCAGCATGAGTCCGCGCGGATTGCACCCGGTGTAGGGGATGCGCATCAATTCGAGATAAGAGACAACGTTCTGGTCATAGACCGCCATGCCGTCGAACTCTTCCAGTAGATTGAACGCAATGTGCGGCTTCCAATCCTCCACCGCTGCACGGATCACTTCCAGATCGCTCTTCACGCCGAGCGCCCGCACATCGTGGCCAAGCTTCCGCAAGGTAGAGACCACATCGTATTCGGTCTTCCAGGCCGCGGCCTCGAGATCCTGTCCATTGAGTTGTTCCGGGGGAACGAGATCCTTGTGCATCAACACGAGAATGCGCAGTCGTCTCATAACGCCACCTTGTGCCGGCCGCTGTGAAGATAGTTCATGGTCTGCACGGTCAAGAGAATCGCAAAATCCAACTTGGCCTGCTCTTTCTGCAAGGTCAGATGCAGTTTCAAAGCCTGACACCGTTCGATCATGCCTTCCAACACTTGGTCGATGGTGTATTGATATTCGCCCGTCCATCCGGCAACCCGACGGCGAATCTCTTTCCTGGTCCGGTGGAGAAAGTCTGCGGCGGTTTGATTTTTTGCATAGGCCGGTGCGTCGGAGAACAACTTCTTCAGGTCTGCGTCGTACGATGGGACGCGATCAATTCCATAGTGCTTCCGCTTCTCCTCGTAATGATCGCGCAGCGTCTTGTAAATCCGGGGCAGCGGGTCCAGCTGCTGCCGCCCGGTAACGATCGGCGCCACTCCGGCCAATTCACCCATGAGCCGCTCCATAAACTCCAGCTTCTTCATCACCGGCCACCCACGATAGCGCTCCTTCCAGAGCGACTGTGGATCAAGCCACACCGCAAACGTTTCCGCGAAGTCTTCATCCGGATGGCTCTGGGCGTACCAGACATCCAGGTGACGCACGAAACTCCGGCTATAGGGTCGCGGGGTGTAATACTCGGGGTACGGCTGCGAAGATCGCCCAAAGAGTTTTTGACGGCGGCGGCGGCGGCGTAACAAATGGGCATTTTCAATGGCATGGCCGGCCTCGTGCCGCAGGATCCGCATACACCAGTCTGTGGTGCCGCCCTCCACTTCCAACATTTGACTTGCTTCCAATTTCGCCAACCGGGGATGTGCAAGGTAGAACGGCACGGCAATACCAGGCACGCCGTCGGGAGTGAACCATTCATCCGAGAGCCAGACATGCGGCCGAAATGCGAGTCCGCGCGCCTCCAATTCACGATGGAGTTGAGCAACGGGCTCCTGATAGAAGCTGCCCTCCAGGCCCAAACGCAGGTCACACATGCGCAGATCGAGAAGCTGTTCGTCGCTCCACTCCGCCCAGTCCGATCCCTGATCGGCCGTGCGCGACCGCTGCCGTCGATGAATTTCTGTCCGCCCCATCGTCCAACCACCAAAAAGCCCCGTTCAACGCCGTTTTGTTCTTTATCAACTATAGCATTCCATTGAAATTATGCCGGGAGATCGTCCTGGCCAGTCGAGACCTCGCGCCCAGGGGAAACCCCCGAGAGCAACAAGGGGGAGGTGCACACCCAGTTCTTTAAGGCTGCGCGGCTGGTTAATAACGGTCTCGCTGGGGAAGATGGTCGAAAGGATTAGGGACTATCCGCCCACATGCGATCGACCTGGAGCATCCAGACTCACGAGATGGCTCAAGGGCACCTGACCGGCGGAGAGAGATCACTTCATGGACATTTAGAATCGGCTGGTCGGTTCCGTCACACAAGTGGTTAAAAAGCAGCGTCTCTGGACCGGAACTGTCGTCGAATCCCTCCACGATGACTCCTGCCCTTTGTAATGGGCATCCCATTTGCTGCTCTTTTTGCGATAGAATGCCCCGCCATGCCGAGCACCAGCACGCCACCACCCGCAGCCCCCATTCAGCCGGCGACGCGCCCAGACGAGATCGAGAAGCTGCAGACCCGTCTCTGCCGTCTCGTCGGACAAGCCATCGCCGACTACCGCATGATCGAGGATGGCGACAAGGTCATGGTCTGTCTCTCGGGAGGAAAAGACAGTTACGGCCTGCTGGAAATTCTGCTGTCGCTGCGCAGCCGCGCGCCGATTCATTTCGACCTCATCGCCGTCAACCTGGATCAGAAACAACCGGGTTTTCCCGCCCATGTGCTCCCCGACTATCTCACTCGGCGCGGGGTGCCCTTTCATATTGAGACGCGCGATACCTACTCGGTCGTCAAGCGTCTCATTCCAGAAGGCCAGACCACCTGCTCACTCTGCTCTCGTCTGCGGCGCGGCCATCTCTATCGGCTCGCCACGGAGTTGGGCGCGACCAAGATCGCGCTGGGCCACCATCGTGACGACATCCTTGAGACACTCCTGCTCAATTTGTTTTTTACCGGCAAACTGAAGGCGATGCCGCCGAAGCTGCGCTCCAAGAGCGGCCGCCATCTGGTGATCCGCCCATTGGCCTATGTGAAGGAAGCAGACTTGGCGCGCTATGCTGCCTTGCTCCAGTTTCCGATCATCCCCTGCGACCTTTGCGGCTCGCAGGAGGATCTGAAGCGAAAACAGGTCAAGGTGTTACTTCGCGAGTGGAACGAGCGATTTCCCGGCTCCAACGACAGCATGTTCGCGGCCCTCTCCAACGTGGCCCCGCCGTTGCTGCTGGATCGCCAGCTCTTCGATTTCTCCGCTCTCCGAACCGATGCCGAACCGACAGAGGCCGGCATGCACGATGCCGAAGATGATGTGCTTTGAATCGTGCCCGCCCAGCGGAGAGCGCCAATGCTTTCTTGCGCCCCTCATCACGAGGCGATCTATGCAGGCTGGCTTAAAAGGAGATGTAGGACCGTGCCTGTCGTCAGACGCGCTGGCGTAAATGGGTTCGGCGACCACATCGCAAGCAGCGATAGGGATAGTAGCCGATCAGGAAGAAAAAGAAATCGAGAATCCCTTGGCGGCGAGAACGCTTCGTATAACCGGAACACTTGCCACAAAACGACATGTCACACACTCACCTGTTTCACAGGAGACGCCATCTTCAGATTGACTCGTCCGCTGGAGGAAGTATCCTACGGAAACTCCCTGGCTGGTTTCAAGTCTAGTTTGTACGACCGGCCTGTCGATGCCGGCAGGCCGGTCGCTCAAGAGACCTTGCCGGGAACCCTGGATGCTGCCTAGGTTCGACGACGAAGACGGAAGCGGTACTGGCAAATGGAGCATCGAAACGGGTAAAACCCGATTAGCTGCATAAAGAAATCTCGCCAGCCGTGACGGCCCACCCGCCGGGCACCACCTGAACACATTGGGCAATAGACCATTGCGACTGTCGCCACGGGCCTTTCTCCGCTGCAATAGGGTAAGATCACCAAGCTGCGCGGGGCCGTGAGTGTGAAGAAGTTTCTACCAGGACGCAAGTCCCGTCCGAAGGGAGCCTGCCGGCGACATGGATCGACCTGAGCCATTCCATCGACGGGGCGCGGAACCTCCGCTGTGGTCAATCGCCCTGGCGGCGGCCGTGATTGTCCTGACCCCGATGGTGCTGTACTCCATTGCACCGGAAGGACCCATTCGCGACGGCGACACGGTCTTCTCGAACGGAGCACACAAGGTTTCGCTCTCCCAGCCCGATCGGTACCAACAACTCGGGTACGACTCGACTTGTCTGCTCGATCCGAAGGACCCGTTGATTGTGACGCATTCCCCGGCAGAAGGGCCGGACGACGAAATCATCGCGCAGGTGCAAGGGAAGAGCACCATCGAATGGCCGTTCTGCCCACCCCAAGCCGAGCTCCTGCTCAAGCGGCATCACATCACCCAACAACCCAATCTGCTTCAAGACCTGGCCGATGGTATTCGGCGACTCTTCAAGTCGTCGTAAGGGAAGGATGCACCACGCCCCTCGCTACGCCTTCAGGAGCGGCGCAAAGCGCTGTCGAAATTTGGCCACCTTGGGTCCCACGACATAGGTGCAGTAGCCCTGAGATGGATTGCGTGCGAAATATTCCTGGTGGTAGGACTCAGCCTCAAACCACTGGCTCGCCGGCACCACTGCGGTGACGATCGGATTCGGATAGAGGCGCTCCTGAGTGACCGCCGCAATCACTTCTTGGGCAATCTGTTTCTGCTCCGGGGAATGATAGAAGATCCCGGATCGATATTGCGTCCCGCTGTCATTGCCCTGCCGATTGAGCGTCGTGGGATCATGGATCACGAAAAACACGTTCAAGAGATCGCGATAGGTGACTACCTGAGGGTCGAAGGTGACCCGCACTGCCTCCGCATGCCCGGTTCGTCCGCCGCACACTTGCTCATAGGTGGGAGCAGCCATCTGCCCCCCGATGTATCCGGACTCGACCGACTGAACCCCTTTGACCTGGTCATAGACTGCTTCGAGACACCAAAAACAGCCACCCGCCAGGGTTGCAATCTCTGCCGTTGCCTGCGCCATCGCCCACCTCGCCTTTTACGCTGAAGGGAACCGGGATGCACCTATCCCCTCTTCGTTCCGCTCGTTGACTGCCGCCCGGCCGCAACCATCCGTCCGAGAAACCCGCTGGTTCGCGAGCTACGCGCGCCCTCCATCCCACCACTCCCGGCCTTCGCGCTTCAATAAGGCCTCTGCCTCCGGCGGGCCCCAACTTCCGCTGTGATAATTCGGAAAGGCCGCGGCCCCAGGGAGGGATTTCCAGACATCTAAAATCATTTGCACGACTGCCCACCCCAATTCAATGTTGTCCGCCCGTTGAAAGAGCGTCGCATCCCCAGCCATGGCATCGTGCAAGAGCGTCTCATAGCCGGTGTGGGGGGCGTTGCCGAAATAATCGGCATATTGAAAATCCATATCCACCGTACCGATTCGCACGGTCGGTCCCGGCACCTTGGCATCGAAGCGGAGTGAAATGCCCTCGTCCGGCTGAATGCGGATGACGAGCACGTTCGGAGCCAACCGATCGACGGCGGTTTTTCGAAACAACATGAACGGAGCCCGCTTGAACTGCACCACGATCTCGGTCAATCGCCGCGCCATACGCTTCCCGGTGCGGAGGTAGAACGGGACCCCGGCCCAGCGCCAGTTGTCGATGAATAGCTTCATCGCCACAAAGGTCTCGGTCATGGACGTGGGCGCCACATGCGGCTCCACCCGATACCCCACGACCGGCTTCCCTTCCGCGGTGCCGGGGCCATACTGACCGAAGGCGACAAACCGCAACACGTCGAGAGAACTCAACGGCACGACCCCGCGCAGGACCTTCGCTTTCTCGTCGCGCACGGCGTCGGCTGCGAAGGAGTTCGGTGGTTCCATCGCCAGAAAGCAGAGCAGCTGCAGCAGATGATTCGGAACCATATCTCGCAACGCACCCGCCTCTTCATAATAGCGGCCCCGATGTTCAACCCCGAGGCTCTCCGCGACCGTGATTTGCACATGGTCGATATACTGACGATTCCAGACCGGCTCAAAAATGCCGTTGGCAAATCGAAACACCAGGATATTCTGGACCGTTTCTTTTCCCAGGTAGTGGTCGATCCGGTAGATCTGCCGTTCCTGCAGGACCCGCTGCAGTTCGCGATTGAGAGCCCGGGCTGATTCCAAGTCATGCCCGAATGGTTTTTCGATCACGACGCGGCGCCAGGTGCCGTCGCGTTCGACCGTCAATCCGTACTCTCCCAAGTGCATCACAATCTGGCCGAACAAGCCGGGAATCGTCGCCATGTAAAAGATGTAGTTACCGCCGGTGCCGGCAGACGCATCGACCTGCTGGAGCAGGTCGTTCAGCCGTCGATAGGTGAGTCCTTCTTGAAAGTCTCCGGCCAGGTAATGCACGCGTTCGGAGAGCGCCTGCCAGACCGATTGCTCGACGTCGGCCGGCAGATAATCGCCGATGACCCGATCTAGCTTTTCTCGAAACTCCGCGGTCGTCATCTCCGCTCGGTCCAATCCCACGATCGAAAACCGCTCGGGAAGAAAACGACCGGACATGAGGTTGTAGAGGGCCGGAAAGAGTTTTCGCTTCGCGAGGTCACCATCGACGCCGAAAATGACCATGACACAGGGCGTCCGCAGCTGAGGGAGATCCGATAGCAGGTGCTCTGCGGTCATGTCCAACGCCTTTCGACGAGCATAGGCCATCCTGCCTGATCCCATCCTTGAACCGCAACCTCCTCGCCCGATCGCCGGTGGTTTTTGTATTTGAATAGGCGCCCTGCCGCCCCCGTGCTACTGATGAAGAACCAGCGACATGCTTCCCATTCGAATGAGCGCCAATATGCCTCTGTCGTCCTCTCCATCGTTCCGCCCTTTTTCTAGACTGTTCGTCCTTCGGCGGGCGCGTGGGAGCACCCTGTCCGCGATCGGCGGGATAATCGCCCTGCTCGGGAACGCCACGTGGGTCGCCGGCACCCCGCCGCCATTGACTCCACAGGATGTACATATCGAGGTGCCTGCCGACAGCCTGTTCGGGTCTTTGCCGATTAACCGTGGGCTCACCGTCTCGATCCACATCCCGGAACAACCGTCCGGTCGTGGCGAACCGTTCGTGGCCGTTCTTGAAAGCCCGGCATTTGTGTCTTACACGATCCCGCTGGAAATTGATCCAGCCCGGCACCGCTACTCCGCCACCGTCGACCTCGGTCGTCTGTCCACGACCATGGGCGATCCTCCGAAAGCCACGCCCATCCAGATCCTGATTGCCCGTCAACAGGGGCTCCATTTGGAGACACTCGTACGGCGCACCATCGTCGTCACCATAGCAACTCCAGGATACGCCGATCACCATACTGCCACCGTTGATCTTTCAACTCACATGATCGATCGCTCTCAGCGGACAGAGGACCAGCCTCCTGACCTGGCGTTGCTGGACGACCGTGTGGAAGAGGAGGAACTGCTCGGAGACCGAAGACTACCGCGGCAGGAGGGGTATTGGAAAATGTTGCAGGGGCTCATCCAGCGGCGGATGCAGGACGAAGCGGCACCGTACCGCCATCGAGGAGTTCAACGAATGCCAGGCATCGGTTTTCGCCTCTACGCGAACGGCGAAGCCCAGTTAATCGAAGTCGAACGCAGCTCCGGAGATACGGAGTTGGATCAGGCGGCCGTCCTGGCCGTCATCAACGCCCATCCGTTTCCTCGATTCCCGGCCGGCACTCGGGACGCACATATCGATGTGCATGTCGACGTGCCCACCCCCGCACAGCGCGTTCGCTAATTGTTGTGTGTCCGTTTCAGCCAGTCGATAAACCGCTGGAGCCGCGCATGCTCTTCGGCGTGCACATGCACAAAGACGAGGCCAAAGCCTACGGCATTCGTCCAACGTACCTCGGCCACCTCGACGGTGAGCGGCTCATAGGGGGCGGGGAATTCGACATGGAGGGAGAGGCAGGCCCGTGCAGGTAGCGATTCCTCGCTGACCACATGGCAACCTTCCCTGGAGAGACTGGTGATCAATCCGCTTCCGGTAATATCACTACCCGAAAACGTGAGCGGCACCTCGATTTCATAACGGGGGCAGTCGCGACGCTCCACAAGTGCCTTTTGCTGGGGCAGACCAACCGGGTTCGGCCCACGGAACTTTCTAAGATGGATACGCTGTTCCGCAACCGAAATCAACCGGGTGCCGCTTCGGGCAACGGTCTGATGCGGCTGTCCTACCAGGTCCCGTTACCATCCAGCGACTCTCCTGAAACAGTATCGGTAAGGATACGCAGCCGTATCTGTTTCTACAGCCTCTGCTATCTCGCCTGTTC
>JAHFEW010000072.1 GCA_023248215.1 Nitrospira sp. | reverse complement strand
GCCGATGGCGAGCATGTGACCGATCCAGGCCTCTTCGACAAACCCCTTCTCCCCTCCCGCAGACTCCACCACGAGGTTTGGACGAAAGCGCGGGACTTCGAAGCGCCCTTGCGGATAGGCGCCCCGCAGCCGGTCGAGCGTGGCGGTGGTCAGGAGATGGACGGTCGCGCCGTCGAAGAATGTTCCAGGCGGAAGCGCGAAATCTGTGACGGTGTCTCGGTGGTCCAAGCCTTCCATATCGGGCCAGTACTCTTCGGACTTTGCGGTCCATGATGCCGCAAGTGATGACGGCAGCCCGGTCACCTGGCCGCGAGCCGTCGCCGCGAGGGTGACCTGACGGGTGAGCGCCTTCGAGAGGGCTTGGTCGCAGTCGCTCTGTGAACTGGTGATGGTGGTCCCGTCGGGGAGGGTGATGCGGACCGGCGGCATTGCCGTACTGCCGCTCGGTGAATGAAGAAACGTGGCGCGGAAGGCGAAGAGCGTCGGCCATTTGCCGGGGTTCTTGGCTGTGGCGACCTTGCCATCGGCACTGTCGATTAACGCGTAAGCCCGATCCCCGAGGACTCCGTACTCGTTGACCTGCGCGGTCGGCAACTCCTCCCCCATCATCGACTTGACCGGGTATCGCCAGAGAGAGGCGACCGTTCCCACTTCGGTTTGGGTTGCCTGTGACATGTGTTCCCCCTTTGCGCCTCTGTGATCTGGAGTCTGTTCTGGACTTCTCCCGTTCGTCTACATCTCTCGGTCCCTACGACAGCCCCTGCTGTTCGCGCCCGATAGGGGCCTGTAGTTCCACCCCTTGTAGCACGAAAGACGGCCCCCATGCTGCCAGGAAGCAGGAGTCTGCCACAAGCGACCGGATCGATGTACTCGTTTCGGAGATGAAGGGTGCCCGATTCGTCTCCAGCTGCGCGTCGGCTGGAAGATGGGGCCGGGCTTTGGTATCTTCACCTTCGCGGAGACCCAGGGACAGGCCGTTTATGATTCACATCAGACCAGCGAGCGAAATCGATTTCGAGGCGATCCTCAAGGTGCAGCAGGCCGCCTTCGGCGAATATGCCACTGTCTACGAAGTGAGCGCTTGGACCACGGAAACGCTCGATAGTCTCAGGCAAGATGCGAAGGACAAACGTATCTTCGTGGCGGAGGCCGATGGGGCTATTGTCGGATCGGTGCGCTTTTGGACGGTGGCCGGTGTCTGCGTGATCCGGTTGCTATCGGTGAGTCCCGCCCACCAGAAGCATGGGGTGGGGAAAGTGCTGATGCAAGAAATCGAACGGGTCACGACCGATGTCCATAAGTTCTATGCCTGCACCATGCTGCGCACGGCCAGGAACATTCAGTTTTTCTTGAGTCTCGGCTACAAGGCGGAAACCCTGCTGCCCAACCACTACCACCACCTGGATCTCATCTGTTTCGCCAAATATCGCGAGCCGGCGAAAACTTGATGCCTCCCCTGCTCTAAGCAGCCGCCTCAGGGGGGATCGCGGAAACCAATGCGCCGCGATGCACTACCAGCAGCGACTCATGGCGCAGGATAGCGGAGTTTCGGTCGGTTATCTTTGGGAAACTATGGCTCTGTGTATCGGAATCAATACTCAACCCGTATCTGATTGGATATTATGATGCTGGGGTTTCCTTGCCCCTTCCTCATAAGCATTCAACTTGAAACAATATTCTTGAGGACCTTCCGCGGCCTCAGACTTGCCTGAGAAGATTGAAAAGCTCACCGAATAGGAAAGAAGCCTGGACGGGGCGATCATGGACTGCAAATGAAGAGTTACAAACAGGAAAGGTAAGACCATGCCGGCATCCCAACAAGACATCACCTCATCGACCCCTATGGGTGCGAATCTCGTGGCCGGCGGAGCCACGTTTCGTCTATGGGCACCCCGTGCGAAAGAGGTGTACATCTGCGGCGATTTTAACCAGTGGACCAAAGACGACTCTTCCCTTTTGGTGAAAAATGTTGACGATCGGTGGACCGGTTTTATGCCCGGCGCGCAGGATGGCCAGAAGTACAAATTTTACGTCGTGGGTGACGGGACGAAGGGTTTCAAAAGAGATCCGTACGCGCGAGATTTGACCCACGTCTGGCCAGATCCCGATTGTATCCTCAGGTCCGCCGGCACATTTCCATGGCAGGACTGGAGTTGGCGACCTCCCGATTTCAGGGACCTTGTCATCTATCAGTTCCACATTGGCACGTGGTATGGGCCGAGCCGCGAAAGGCGCGTTGCAAAATTCCTGGACGTGCTGGACCGGCTTGAATACCTCAGCGACCTGGGAGTGAATGCAATCGAACCACTGCCAATCGTGGAATACAGCACGCCGCGCAGCATGGGCTATAACGGCTCGGACTTGTTCTCGCCGGAAATGGACTACGAGGTCGAGGATCACGAACTGGATCGGTATGTTGATCTCGTCAACCGTTTGCTCACGCAGAAAGGCAAGTCCCCTTTGGACCGAAGTGTGCTGGCAGTCGGCATCAACCAGCTGAAGGCGATGGTCGACATCTGTCATCACTACGGAATCGCAGTGATTTTCGATGTGGTCTACAACCACGCCTCCGGTGACGTGAAGGACCAGTCGGAATCGATGTACTTCCTGGATCGGGCCGCGGGAACGAACCCGAACGACAGTTTGTATTTCACTAACCAGGATCACACGGGTCCGGTATTCGCGTTCTGGAACCAGGAGGTGAGGCAGTTTCTCATCGACAATGCGACATTCTTTCTCGACGAGTACCATGTGGACGGATTCCGGTACGATCAGGTGACGGTCATCGATAAACAGAACGTTGGCCCCGGATGGCTGTTCTGCCAGCATCTCAACGACACCCTTAAATACCGAGACCCCTCGGCGATCAACATCGCGGAATACTGGGGGCCTGAGCCGGCCGTCGTCCGTGCGCAGCACGAAGGTGGCGCAGGGTTCCACGCGAACTGGCACGATGGCCTTCGCAGTGCGATACGGGGCGTGATAGCTCAGGCAGCGGGGGGGCAGAACGCATATGTCGACTGGCAGCCGGTCGTGAACCAACTGCGCGCTTCGGGTTTTCCCGATGCCTGGCGGGCGGTCCAGTACGTGGAAAGCCATGACGAGGTCTACCGTGATCGTAGTGCGCGCATTCCGAAGCTCGCCGTCGCTGACGGGGATACGCGCACCTGGTATGCGAGGAGTAGATCGCGCGTGGCGACAGGCCTGATCCTCACCGCGCCCGGTATTCCCATGCTGTTCATGGGCCAGGAAATCTACGAGGACAAGCGATGGGCTGACGACGTGCCGAACCACAGAGACAAGCTTGTGTATTGGGAGGGTCTCGGGACGGACAGGTCCATGATCGACTTTCACCGGTTCACGCGGGAGCTGATCTGGCTCAGGCGCAGGCATGCGGCCCTTCGCGGAGAAGGGGTACGAACTCTCTCGATGGAAAATGTGCCTCGGGTACTCGTCTTTCAACGGTGGATGGAAGGAGTCGGGCGTGACGTGATCGTGGTGGCGAGCCTGAATGAATCGACCTTCTATGGTTATCAGATCCCCATGCCCGCACCGGGCAGGTGGCTCGAGGTGTTCAACAGCGACGTATATGAAAACTGGGCAAACCCGACAACCACCGGCAACGGCGGATCAATTCAGGCAGAGGGTCCCGGTTTCAACGGCCAACCGCATTCAGCGTCCCTCACCGTCCCAGCCAATTCGATTATCGTCTTTGCGCGCGACGCCGGCGATTGACGCCCCGCAGTACGTCGGACTTCGTTCGAACAGGCACCTTCCTGTCCCCGTGGCGAGGTCCGCCTGGACCGGTCCTGGAGTATGTACGCCAAACCCGCGAAGGCATTCACAATTCAAACTGTCGGGGCGACAAAACCCGCCACCTCTGATGTGAACTTATCCAACCAGGTGCTCCAGGAATACCAACCCATCGTTGTGTTATCCTGAAGGAGCCAAGAGACGGGGGATTAACATGTACCTCTCCCGCAGAGCGCTTACATTCTCAGCTCTATTCCTCTGGCTCTCCGCTCCAGCCATCACTCCCTCACTCAGCTTCGCCTCCTCTCAGATCTATACGTATATCGACGCCGCCGGCGTACAAACTTTCACCAACGAATTCGAGTCTATCCCCGAGAAGTATCGGGGCCAGGTCGCGCCGCGTGAGTTCGACGCACCTGCGACGCCGCCGGCCTCCCCAACTCTCGTAGCCGCTGAACCACCGGCTCCCTCCCCAGATGTCAGGATAGTGACAGCCAGCGGCGAATACCGCATGGGCGAACACGACACGCGCACCGATGCCGTGCGTTTGGCGGTCGAAGCGGCGAAGAAGGACGCACTCGAACAGGTCGCGACCTACTTGGAGAGCGTCACCGAAGTCAGGGACATGGACGTCACGCGAGATGACATCCGCAGCTATACGGCGGGGATCGTCAAGGTCTTGGATCAGGCGATCACGACCAGGCTCGAGGATGAGACCGTGGTGATCCGCGCCGACCTCACGGCGGAAATCGACCCGCATGAAGTCGCGCAGGCCATTGCGGCCCTTCGGGAAAACGAGAGCGCCAAGCAGGAACTCCTGGCGCTCCGGGCCGAAACCGATCGATTGCAGCAACAGCTCGATGCCACCAACCAGGCCCTGGCTTCCGCCGCGTCGCCGGAGGAGGTGCAGCAGTTGAGCCGGCAACGTGAGGACATGCTCAACGAACTACAAGCCAATGGTCTGGTGTCGCAAGCCTGGACTAGCGTGGTCTATGCCACGCCCGGCTTCTACTCCTACCCCTGGATCGGCCTGTCCGGCATCAATGGCTTACTGCTGCAGGCCCAGCGTCTCTACCCACGGCACCGGCATCTTCCGCTTGCGCAGCAGTACATCACGGCACAGCCTGGCCGCGTGCCACCAGCCACGCCGGGTATGTCCTCGCCGCCTCGCCAATCGTTGCTGGTCCCGGCCACGCCCCATGCGCACTATCAGTCGCCGCCGTTGCTCACACCTGCGGGCGTGCCTGCAAAGGTGGGCGACATCGTCAGCATTCCGACGCCGCGGTCCGTTCCGCCGGTGACGCAGCAGTTCTCGAGCCCGCCGACGCAATACCAGTTACATCCGTCCCATTTCTGGCGACCGAGCCCTCCTAACATTCACACCGCTCCTTCGGTCCCGCAGCAGAGCCCGTCGGTGAGCCCACGACCTTTTGGCGGGCATGGACATTCTGGTGGAGGGGGTCACTCACGCGGTGGCGGTGGCCATCGCGGCCGCTAGCCATTTTCGCTCACGACTCGATGGCAGGTCGCTCGCGCTTGCAACGACCAGGTCGCCCTTCACAGCGCGTCATATTTCTTCCCCCCGATCGAGGGTGCCTTCGCGTTTCGCGAGCATTATCGGTAGGACCGAAGATCGGTTGAGGGGTTGCGGGCAAGTAACGCTGTAGTCAGTCTATGGGATGCGATATATGGCGGGCGGCAGACCCGCCCATGCATCAGGCGGCCGCTCTTCGTTCGCGGGTAATACTGGCGGCAAGCGGGGTCGGGTCTTGCAATCACACATGTGGCCTGTGAGCGTGATGGCGGATCCTGAATAGACCATGTTCCACGCGGCTCGTAGGCCACGGTCGAGTCGCGTATCGCTCCGCCCTGAGGGCCGTACGACATAAGGGGGGAGTCATTTCGAGATCCCCCACGTCGCGACCCGGCTCCGTCTCGCCCCCAGCCCGTGCTGATCATATCAATGCGCGACGGGTCGCGTGATAGGTCTTCATCGCAGGTTGACGGCAATACGCAAGTGGCATAGAGTTAGATTCCTGACACAGGAGTACCCGCCATGGAAACCCCAACCCCCAAGCAGAAGATTCTTCAGGCTGTAGAGCACCTGCCCGATAATGCAACCCTGGAAGATGCCATTGAACGGCTCTGCTTTTTGGCCAAAGTGGAGGAGGGCATGCGCCAATCCGCTGCCGGTGAGACTGTGCCTCACCAAGAAGTCGTTCGTCAGCTCCTAGGATGACCCTCGTTTGGACCCGGCGAGCGATTGCCGATGTTCACAGCATTAAGCAATTCATCGCAGAGGATTCCCCTCACGCGGCGCAGTTGGTGACCCAACGGCTCATTGCCGCCGTCGACCGCCTGGCTCTGTTTCCACAGTCAGGGCGGATCGTCCCCGAAGTCGCCGACCCGCTGATTCGTGAGGTGATCCAGGGCTCCTACCGTATCGTCTATCGACTGATCCACGAAGAGGTCCACATCCTTACGGTGCATCACGCGGCCCGCCTGTTTCACCTCGAGCTGTGATGAAGGATTCACGCTACAAAAGGCGGGGATCCAGTCGTGTAATCCGATAGTGCATGTTTTGCGGTTGCTTCGGCCCTGCTCGGCTTGGATGGTGTTCGGGTTTGCGCAGAGGCGCGCGCCCAATCTCCCATTTAGAGGTGCGATCTCCAGCGCTCCTCAACTGCGCGCGTCCAACGAATTCTCCATGTTCCTGTCTGTAACTCTTTCTATAAGCGATGTGGCTGGTATGGTCTCCATTGCGCGCATCGGACGAACACAGTGTTATCGTGCTCGGCCGGCGAGGTGCGCGACGCGATGAAGAAAGAGCGTCACGTTTGCGCACGCCGGCGAGCCGGCCGTGTCTTAAACGGATCGCCATACCAGCCACATCACCATTTCCCCTTCTGAAGACGTCCGTTCCGCGGGCTGCGCGCCTCGACGATTACGGATCATCATATTTGCGATGCGCCGCCAAGACGGCGAGGCGGCAGGGATTCCGCCGGTTGAAGCCCCGACGGATCGCTCCGGCAGTTACGTAATCGACATCTGACGGCATCTCTCCGGTTTTTTGGTTATAGTGAGACCATGCCTTCCCGTTCACATCAGCGCGTTGCCGGAGTCGGTGGCAGAAGGAGGCACGGGCGCCGGATCACGCTGGCGGCCGTTCAGCGTCGCGTGCGGTCTTGGCGGCGTACGTTCCGGACTATGCTGGCCGCAGTGCGAGCGTTGCCCTCCGCGGTCCAGATCCTCGTCTGGGTGGCCACCGTCTTGTTGGTAGGAGTCGGCGTGAACTGGGCATACCACACGATCCACAAGCCGACCGAAGTCTTCTTTCCCCTGGATAATGCGCTCGACAAGCAGCCACTCGAAACCTGGCGGGAGTACGGCTCGCTGTTCCGCCAGCATGCGACCGCCGTCATCACGCCCGATCTGCTGGCCGCGCTCGCTCAGGTCGAAAGCGCGGGCAATCCTATAGCACGGACCTACTGGCGATGGCGCTTGACCTGGAATCCCCTGGAACTCTATAGGCCGGCGTCAAGTGCGGTCGGCATGTTCCAGATCACCGACGCGACGTTTCAGGAAGCCAAACGTTACTGCATCCATGACCATCGGGTGGTCCAGGAGGGCCCCTGGCACGACATGCACTCATGCTGGTTCAACAGCCTCTACAGCCGCGTCCTGCCGAGCCATGCCATCGAGTTGACGGCGGCCCTGCTCGACCGCGCCGTCGCCGGAGCGATCGGGCAGCGACGAAGGGCCGCTCCCACGTTCCAGCAGAAACAAGATCTGGCCGCCGTGATTCACCTCTGTGGGACCGGCGCGGGCCACGCCTACGCGGCACACGGCTTTCGTCTGACCCCCCACCAACGATGCGGTGACCACAGCGTCAGAAGCTATCTCGATCGGGTCAATGACATGAAGCGGAAGTTCGCTCGGTTGGCCGCCGGCGGGAGCTTGCTCCGATTCGTCCGACCTCAGTGACCACTATCTCGCCTGGGAACGAGGGACTCGGCTCTCGAAGGCTCGCATCGAACGCCCAGTGGCTTGAAGAGTGAGCGGCTTACCTTCTTTCGCGTCAAGGCGTGCTAAAGTGCGCGATGCCTATCACACCCTTCATTCCCCACCCCGTCACCGGCAAGGCATTCATCGGCCGCCAAGGGCTCGTCAAGAATCTGAGGGGGCGGATCGCGAACGGCGAATCCGTGGCGGTGATCGGCGGGCCGAAGCTGGGAAAAACCTCGCTGGTTCGTAACGCTCTAGAGGGACTACCGGACCGCAAGGTGATGGAGATGGATTTTCGCCTACCCCCGCCGGATCGGTTTACCAGGGCTTCGGGCGCGATCGTAATCCTGGATAATCTCGACGAGCTTGCCGATTCGATGATCGAACCGCTCGTTGCCGGCTTGTCGTCCGCGGGAGCAGTGGGTTTTGTGCTCACCGGCAGCCACAGACTGCGCGCGCGGCTCGAAGCGCCAGGAACATTGGCGGGCATGAGCGTTCGCCTGTACCCACTTTCAGTTCTGCTCGATGGAGAGATGCGAAAGCTGATTGGCAAGGACCAGCCACCTTTCCTCGCAGCCTGGACGGGCAACCACCCCTACCTTACGAAATTGTTTCTTCATTATGAAGAGGCCGCACTCTCGGCAGGCCGATGTCAGTGGGAACCGTTCGTTCAGCAATTGGTTACTGAGATAGGCGAAGGCTCTGAGCGGCGGCTGTTGCAGTACTTGATCGAGCGCGGGACGCCGGTAAACCCGGCCACCGCAGGCGCCGAGACCGGCATCAGCCAGATCAAAGCAGTGGCAGACCGACTCGTCTACCTGGGTGTCATCAGCCGTTGGATCAGGAATGACGAGGCCACGCTCTTCGCCGGTTGTCGGCTGCTCAACGACTTCATCACCGGCCGCACACCTCAACTCACAGATTGAAAAGCGAACTGAAGTAGATACTCGATCACTCCCAAGCCGTCGGTCTCATTCTGCCGTGCCGTTCGCCCGGCGACAGTGACCCGGGTGGATCTTGAAGGATTCCGCCTCTATCCCACCGGCTCCGGACTTCGCCCACAAGGCCAGTGGGTTCATCCCCGCCCATTGCGTGAGCGACCGCATCCTCCAGTCGCCTCCTGGTGGAGTCAGTAGGATCTCGCCAACACCCTGCCCCTCCACTCTCTTACGGCCGCGGCGGATTGTCCTTGATGACAAGGTTGCCGCCACCTCATTTGAAACGCGACCCGTGACGATCGGCCTGAGAGGGGTGAGCCACTTTCACGATCCTGACGATCTGATCGTCGAGGTCGACTTCGATGCTCACGACGTCCCCTTTAGCAAGCGACTCGCGCTTCATAGCCGCTGGATCGGCCACTCGCAGCAGCCACAGCCGTCCATCTTCAGTCTTGAAGGTCAGCAGTTGATTGCGGACATCGACACTCTCAACCGAACTCATGGGAAAGACAGCGGCCGTCTCATTTCCCCGAGCCAGTCCGAGCGTCCCCATCACCCATACGAGCGTGAGAGCTGCGAGAATACGCCTGTTCATCGCTACCTCCTTTCGGTCATAGACCCACCGACGTGAGAGACATACGAGACGTGCACGCAATCACTCTACGGCTCACCGTCCCGGCGGTCTGTCGACACAGGTTGGATTCGTAGGCGGCGGTAACTGCCACAAGGGTGAGGTCGATCGTGCTACGAAACCCTCATGTCCTCAGTGCGGGTGGAGAGAAAAAGGGAGGGACCCAGAGTCAGCCGGCGTTTCCGCTTCGAGTCCGCATTATGTCCGATGCGTGTCTGCTGCAAGCGCGACTCATCGCTGCGACAAGCCTTCGGCGGGCAGGCCCATTTTGCAAGGCGACTCCGCACCTTCGTGATGAATCGTCAGGAATAAGGTAGGCGAGGACCGAGCAGCCTGAATCGTGATACCGCTCTCGCTAGGACTGGCGCTGACTATGACGGGATATGAAAGACGAACGACCAGATGCTTACGAAGGTTGAGCTACCGAGCAAACACCATCACCGTAGTCGCCGGGAGCACGACCGCTGCCGAATAGTCGAAGCCGTGCAACGGCTGTGGATCGGCGACGACGCGCCCACCGTTCCCCATCACGCCGGCATTGACCCACTGCTCATAGACGTCGCTGTTGAACAGTTCTCGCCAGTCTCCGCCTCTAGGAAAGCCGATGCGATAGCCGACTCGCGTAAAATTTGCGAGATGCGCAACCACGATCACGTCATGGCCTTCGCCTTCCACCCAGCGATGAAACGCGAGTACCCGGTTCTGATCATGCGCGTGCACCACGCGAAACCCTTGCCCACGCAACCCTGGCGATCGGCGGCGCAGATCAAGCAGTTCTCGCGTGAACCGCAGGTGATCCAGCATCTGCCTGTCACCCTGGTCGAGGCCTGCCCAATACAACAGCAGGTCGTGATGCGACACAAAATCATCCGCCCACTGTTTGTCTTCCAAAAACTCCTGACCCATGAAGAGCATCGGGACGCCCGGCGCGGTCAGGCTAAGTCCCGTCGCGACCCTAGCACGGCTGCGGGCGAACCAGGAACGAGGATGCTCCGGATCGCCCAGCCGGGCGATGCGCTGCTCACGTTCACGATAGACGATGTCGTGATTCTCCGGCCCCTGCACGAAGCGCCACTGCTCGCTGAATCCTTCTGGCCAGAGGCTCTGCGCGAGGCTCGTCATGTTGAGCGGACGCTCATCCGGTGCGCTCGCATTCCCGATGACGTCGCGGATAGCGATGCGGAGGCCGTCGGTTAAGGTTGTGTCGAAACCCGCGCCTTCCGGCGGAGTCTTTACGATGTACGGATTCACGCTCCAATATTCAGCATGGTTCAACGCGTCCGGCCGGTGCGCATGCAGCGTGGATGTGAGGTCCTGACAAAATCGCCAGCCCTGCGGCGCGCCGTCATGGTCGATCACGCTCACCTGGTCGTAGCGGAAGCCATCCACGCGGTATTCGTCGAGAAAAAATCTGGCGTTCTGAATGAGGAAGTCGCGTACCTCCGGCTTGGCGAAATCGAACACGAGGCCGCCCGCATGGCCTTTATCCGAAAAGTAGAGCGAGTTCCCTTGCCCCCCAGCTGGATCCTGCCGATCGAAGAAATACAGGCTCTGATCGCCGAACTCGCCGCCCGCGTGGTTGTAGACTACGTCGAGAAGCACGGCCATGCCATAGAGATGAGACAGGTCCACCAGCGCCTTGAGCTGATTCATCTCTCCGTGCAAGTCCTCCACCTGATATCGGCGCAGACCGTTCGCTTCCAGCAGCCCGTTCACCTCCTCCACGTAGGGCCCCAAATCGGTATCCGCCACGGCAAAATCCATTTCAGGCGAAAAATAGTCGGTGCCGTTATAGCCGAGGCTGAAGCTGGTTTGAAATTCCTGAATGGGCATGAGCTGCAATGCAGTGATGCCCAACTGGGAGAGATGAGGCAGCTTACGTGCGACATCGAGAAACGTGCCGCCCTTGTGCGGGAGGTTCGGCGTGAAGAAGGTGCCGACGTGGAGCTGATAGATGACGAGCTCGTCAAAGCGTGGCGTCACGTAGTCGCTCTTGTGCCAGAGGAAATCGGTCCTACGGATTATGCACTCGCTGGGAAACGGCGACTCTAGCTCGCGGGCATAGGGATCGCGCTTGAGCCCCTCACTCCCCTTACCCACCACGTAGAACATGTAGCGCTGGCGATCTTTCACGCCGGGGATGAAGCCCCGCCAATGCCCCTGCTCGTCGCGCGTAAGCAGCGCAGCATCGTTGCGCACCCGGTTGTTGAAGTCTCCGACCACGTGCACGGAACGGGCATGCGGCGCCCAGCAGCGAAACGTGGCGCCGTCGGCGACGAGGTTGGCTCCCATCGGGGTGCCGGGATGAATATGATCGAGTGAGGCAGGCATGGGTGCCCCTCTGAGGTGAGTTGCTACAACGAGCTCATCCTATAGAAGGCTACCGAACTGAGCAAGAGGCGGGCCGGGGGTGGGAAGACGAGCTGATGGCCTATGGCGATTAGGAAGTGCAGCGCACCCAGTGCTAGGCGACGAGGCAACCAGATTAGGCACGAAGGCGAGATCGGATCAACGCGAGGATCTGTTCGGCTGCGGCTTCCGACGAAACGACCGTGGTATCGATGGCCAAATCCGGTGAGAGCGGCGCCTCGTAGGATTCTTGTAGACCCGGCACCGTGGAAGACTTGCCTTCCAGGCCGCGCCGGTAGGTTCCTTTCTTGTCGCGTTCCATGCAGACCTGGAGCGGGCACTCGATCGACACTTCCAGCATCTGAGGCATGAGTGTCTTGGCAAACTCCCGATAGGCACGTCGGCTCGCCGTGGCATCGAAGATTACGTTCACTCCATGCGCCAGCAGTCGCGACCCCATGAACGCCAGGGAACGATAGAACAGATCCCGTTCTTCAATGGAATAGGTAGGCGAAGGCGTGAGAATGCGGCGCAGGGCGTCGGACTCCAGCACTTCCGCTCCCATGCCGAGGGTATCCAGCTTCGGTGTCAGCCGCGCCACAATCGAACTTTTTCCCGAAGCCGGAAGACCGGTGAGCCAGAGAGCGAAGGCAGAGCGTTTCATTGGATGATCGTGCGATTTGGCGACTTAGTGATTTGCTGATTGTGTGATTTGCATCACGACCTGTCAATTGAAGAACTCATGACATCGGGACCTCCATGCGCGTTCGCGCAATCACCAGATCACCACATCACAAGATCAAGACTTCACTCGCAGTACCGGTTCACATCCGCCGGATCGAACCGTGGCACCACCAGCACGTTCTCGATGAACCGGAAGATTTTCCGTCGCACGGCGACGGTCAGTTTCGGATACCAAAGCGGACTGGCGAGCACGAGACCCCGGAAGGCGAAGAACGGCGCCGTCGTGTCCAGCACCCCGGGATCGCGACTGCGCGCCAGGTAGGTATCCCAAAACGAACGAAACAAGACTTCAAGAGGTCCCTTCAAGGTCCCGTGTCGGCAAAGGCAGAAAAAAAGATAGTTGATCGACATCGAGGTAACGTCGTCGGCCGGCTCCCCCCACTCGCCGCGTGACCGGTCGAGCACGGAAAAGTCGGTCCCGCTGCGGAACAACACATTCCACGGATGAAAATCGCCGTGCACCTGCGATAGGCGCGCATGCTTGCCGCGGAGGCGCCAGCGCCATTCGTTGCAGGCCACTTCGATCCCTTGCAACAGATCTTCCGTAATGAAGGCAAAGCGTTCCGGGTAGCTATCGGTCAGCCCCATGATGCATTCCCCATGGCCCAGCAACTCCCGGAGGCGCCGACGATAGAGCTGCGGGTCTCTATGCTTCACCCGGTGAATGGTCGCTAGATACCCGGCCAGCGTCTCAACCCGCTTCCGATCGAGCAGGGTAGGCTTGGTCGCGCCGGCAAGTCGTTCGAGATCTTTGTGATAGGTCGCGCCCTCAGACCATTGCGTGAGCAAAAAGAATTCTTTCGCCGACGCCACGGACATCAACTCACCACGGTCGGTGAACGCCCCCACATCCAGCGCGGTAATGTGCCGCGGCAGGCGGCCATAGCAGTCATAGTCCCACAGCATCGCCTGCGCCCGGTCGGCCGGATGTTCATGGCCGAACGGACCGGGGCTCATGGTGCCCAGCACCACCTGGCGGGTCGTGCCGTCCACCCGGAATGTCAGCCGGACCGGCGCACCATAGCCGTATTGTTTGTACCGGGCGCCGCTGGTCTCCTTGCCGATCGGGCCATAGGCCACCAAGGTCGCGGTGGAACCAAAGCGGGCCTTGAGATAGGCCTCAAGTGCAGATTTCTTGAGAACCGGCATGCCGGGGAAACAGGCAAGACATGTTCCACGAAAAAGCCCCTGTTGCGCTCTCATCAAGCTGCGCGCTGGCGCATTGAGCTTCAGCCGAGCCCGACCCAGTGAGGAATAATGCGCCAGTGCCCTGCGTGGTCAATGTCAGCCAACTCTCGAGATACCGGCAAATGCCCCACTTTCAGCCGATTCAGTTCCTCCCGAGTAGCCGCCTCCCTCTCTCGGCAAAGGCATGTGCTTTGCTGAGACAGGTGGAGGAGCCGGTTTCCTTTTGAGCTGAGAGGAGGACGCATGAACTTAGAAGTCGAGAGCCGCAACATCGCCATGACCCCCCGTTGGAAAACCGAGGTCGAAGAACGCATGGCCGCCCTGCAGCGTGGCCATGACGATATTATTCATGGACGCGTCACCCTCACCAAAAACCGCCATCATAAGAAGCAGGCCAACGTCGCAGAGGCGCTCGTCCTGGTCACGGTTCCGACCCGCCACACGATCACCTCCCGCAAGGAGGACAAGACGTTCGAGGAAGCGATCCGAGCCGCCTTCGACGCCGTGGCGATCGAACTGCGGAAGTACCGGGAGAAACGCGCAGACAAAGTCGTACGGACCGAACCGCTCCCGCAACTCCGCGGCGTGGTGAGCAAGGTGTTCCCAAGACTCGGCTATGGCTTTATCCTCAAAGACGGCGGCGGGGAAGTGTATTTCCATAAAAATTCAGTCAAGGGCATCCTGTTTAAAGAACTGGAAGACGGACTGGAGGTGATCTTCGAGACCGAACCAGGCGAGAAGGGCCTCCATGCCACCATCGTTCAACCACCCCACGCGGTGGAACTGTAGGAACTCGGACGGTGTCGGACAAACACAAACTCCCGGCCAGTCTGCTGGCGCCGACCGTGGACCCCGGTCGCCTGGGGTTCGAGGATACCAGCGAGATCGAACCCCTCGACGAAACGATCGGCCAGGAACGGGCGGTCGAGGCCTTGGAGTTCGGCCTCCAGGTGAAGAGCGCCGGCTTCAACATTTTCGTCTCCGGGCCGGTGGGGACCGGCAAGGGCACGCTCGTGAGACAAATGGTGAAGCGGCTGGCCCAGAGCGCGCCGGCACCCTCCGACTGGTGTTATGTCCACAACTTTCAGGATGCGTCACGGCCAATATGCCTCTCGTTTCCCGCTGGGCAAGGCGCATCCTTCAAGCGAGAGATGGGCACATTTATCGAGGGCCTCCGCCGAGACATTCCCGCCGCCTTCGAAGGAAAGAAATATCTTGATGCCAAAGCGAAGATCATCGAGGAAACAGAAGGGAAGAAGAAGACGCTGTTCCACGAACTCACCACACTCTGCCGCGAGCGCGGATTCGGGTTCGAGGAAACACCGGTGGGCTTCGGGCTGATGCCGCTCAAAGACGACCGCCCGATGAACGAGAAGGAGATGGAGGAACTCTCCGAGCAAGTTCAGCAAGAACTGACCGAACGACGAAAGTCCCTTGAAAGCGACCTGCGCGAGTTTCACGTCCGGATGCACACGCTCGAACGAGAAGCCGAACAGGCCCTGCATCACCTCGACCACCAAATCGTCGCCAACGTCATCCGGGGGCCATACGAGAGCCTCCAGCGCACCTATCAAACTTTGCCGCCCGTGACCGCCTATCTCCAGCGTGTCCATGACAACATTATTGATCAATACAGAGACTTCTTGCCCCACAGCGGTCCGACGTTGCCGATCCCAGGGCTGGAGCAAGTGCGCCGCCCTGACATGACGCGGTTTTCCGTGAACCTTATCGTCGCCCACGAGGCGAACGCCGGCGCGCCGGTCGTGGACGAATCCCACCCGACCTACAGCAACCTCATCGGCAAGATCGAGCGCAGAGCCCACCTCGGGGTGATGTATACCGACTTCACCGAGATCAAGGCGGGCGCCATGTTGCAGGCCAACGGCGGCTACCTGATCCTGCAGGCGCTGGACCTGCTCCGCCAACCTTTCTCATGGGACGCCTTGAAGCGCGTCATCAAAACCGGAGCCGTCACCATCGAAGACCCCGCAGAGTTCTACGGATTCGCGACCGCCGGACTGCGCCCCGAGCCGATTCCCGTGTCGGTCAAAGTGATCTTGGTGGGCACGGGAGGCATCTATCACCTGCTGCAGACCTACGAAGAGGATTTCTCAAAACTCTTCAAGGTGAAAGCCGATTTCGACGTCGAGGTCCCGCACGATGAACGGCAGGAACGGCAATATGCGCGCTTCATCGCCAAGCTCTGCCGAGAGGAGGCGCTGCCGCACTTCGGCGCCGACGCCGTGGCGGAAGTCATTCGGCAGGGATTCCGCTTCGCCGACCGCCACGACCGGCTGTCGTTGCGTTTCAGTTTGGTGAGCGACCTCATCCGCGAGGCCGGTTATTGGGCCAAGAAAGACGGGCATGCTCTCGCCACGCGCGCGGACGTCGAAGCCGCCCTGTCGCACCAGCGGCATCGCGTCGACCTCCCCGAGCAATGGATCCAGGATGAAATCCGCGAAGGCACGCTGATGGTCGATTTGCAGGGCGAGGTCGTCGGGCAGGTGAACGGATTGTCCGTCTATCAACTCGGTGATTTTGCCTTTGGCCGTCCGACCAGGATTACCGCCCGCACCTATGTCGGCACCAAGGGCGTGATCGACATTCAGCGCGAGGTCGAATTGGCCGGCAATATTCACAGCAAGGGTGTCATGACGCTGGCCGGATTCCTCGCGGGGAAATTCGCCGGCACGCAGCCGTTCGCGATCAGCGCCACCCTGACGTTTGAGCAGACCTATTCCGAAGTGGAAGGAGACAGCGCCGCGGTTGCCGAATTGACCGCCGTGCTCTCCAGCCTAGCCGACCTTCCGGTTCGGCAATCCCTGGCCGTCACCGGGTCGGTGAATCAACTCGGGGAGATCCAGCCCATCGGCGGCGTCAACGAAAAGATCGAGGGGTTCTTCGAGTCGTGCAAGCGGCGAGGATTGACGGGCACGCAAGGAGTCATCATCCCCTCGAGGAATGTGAAACACCTGGCCCTGAACCGGGCGGTGGTGGAGGCGGTGGAAACGGGAAGGTTTGCCGTGTATGGCGTCGACAGCATCGACCAGGCGCTCGAACTACTGACCGGCATCGCGGCCGGGGAGCAGGGGCCTGAAGGGCTGTATCCGCCCGACAGCATTTACGGCCGAGCGGCGGTACGGCTGGAGGAGATGGCGCACATCGTCGCGGAGTGGGGAGAGCACGAGCAGCTCACACCGGACCAGAACGAGTGAGCCGCGCACATTCAACAGTCACGGAAGGTGAACCATGCCCATGTACGACTATACCTGTTTGGACTGCGGGAAAGAGTCGCTGATCGTCGTGACGCTGAAGCAGCATGAGAAAGGTGAAGTGCAATGTCCAGCCTGCGGCAGCACGAAGCTCCAGCAACACTTTTCCACATTTATCGCCCACACGACCAAGAAGAGCTGAGGGGAACGAGCAGATTCATGCATACCGTCACAGGCAGCGACAGCCGATACTGCTTCCTCACCCTCTCCCTCGTTATGGCCATGGCCGCTGCGCTCGGTCCTGCCGCAGCTCAGGATTTTCCGGCGGACATCACCCGCGGAAAAACCGTCTACGAGCGCCATTGCCTCGCTTGCCATGGCACCGGCGGATGGGGCGACGGACCCGATGCCGCTGCGCTGAAGGTGCCGCCGACGAATTTTCACCGATTTACATCCATTCTCAAGTCAGATGAAGAACTACTCCGAACGATAGAGCATGGCGTTGTCTTCAGCCCGATGCATTCGTGGCAGGGACAACTGACCCAGACGGAGATGCAGGACGTGCTGGCCTACATCCGTCTCCTCGAACAACAAGGTCGGTAGGAAACAGTGTCAAACCGAGACTAGCAGGCTGCGGAAAAACTCGATTGTTGCGTAATACGCCGCGATCAGCTCACGTGCCGTGTCGGTGTCAGAATAGCCCGCAGGATGCGCAAAAAGGCCGTCCAGCAAGGCCGCAGCGAGCGAAGAGGCGAATCGTACTCTCTGCCGTACGTTGAGCGTCTGAGCGATGCGAGAACGCCGCTGGCGGACTTTTTCCGCATCCTGCTAGAGTATCGTGGACTCCCATGGAACAGATTCGAACAGGCGATGCGCTGCTGGTGGTTGATGTGCAAAATGACTTTCTGCCCGGTGGTACGCTGGCGGTCCCGGACGGTGCGGCGGTGATCCCCGTGCTGTCTCGCTATCTCGCCCTATTCCACTCAAAAGGCCTCCCGATCATCGCGACCCGCGACTGGCATCCATCCAACCATTGCTCGTTCCGCGAGCAGGGAGGTCCCTGGCCAGCACATTGCATCGCACAGACTGCGGGCGCCCAGTTTCCCGCCAACCTTCAGCTTCCTCCTTCGGTCTTCATCATCTCCAAAGGTGACGACCCCACACAGGAAGCCTACTCTGGCTTTCAAGACACGCTGCTGCACGCCCACCTACAGACCGTCGGCGTCACACGCCTCTTCGTCGGCGGACTCACGACCGACTACTGTGTCCTTCAAACCGTCCGGGATGCCCGGTCGTTGGGCTACCGCGTCTGCCTGCTGACCGACGGCACGCGGGCGGTCAACGTCCGGCCGGATGACGGACGGAAGGCCCAGGAAGAGATGGTGCGCTTGGGGGCCGTACCCCTGCACCTGGAGCAACTGGCGGCATGAACCTCTTATCCAGCGTCCTCCTCACAGACCGATACGAACTGACCATGGCGCAGGCCTACCTCGCCCAAGGCATGACGGGCGAGGCCGTCTTCGAGTTCTTCGTGCGCAAGCTGCCTCCTCGCCGGAACTTTTTCATGGCCGCAGGATTGGAACAGGTCCTGGACTATCTGGAAGCCTTTCACTTCTCTCCCGAGGACATCGCGTGGCTCGAACAGACCGACGGGTTTTCCCCGGCATTTCTTGCCTCGCTCCGTGAGATGCGCTTCGTCGGGGCTGTCCATGCGGTCCCGGAGGGGACGATCGTTTTCCCCCATGAACCGATCCTTCGCGTGACCGCTCCCCTGCCGCAGGCCCAGCTCATCGAAACGCGCGTCATGAATCTACTAAACTTCCAAACGATGATTGCCTCCAAGGCCTGCCGGTCCGTCCTGGTCGCAGGCCACCGACCCTTGATCGATTTTGGTTTGCGGCGGTCCCATGGCGCCGAAGCCGGTCTATTCGCCGCCCGCGCCGCCTACCTCGCCGGATTCACTGGCACGTCGAACGTCCTGGCCGGCGCCCGCTTTGCCACTCCGACCTACGGCACGATGGCCCACTCATTCGTCCAAGCGTTCGAGGATGAAGCCACTGCCTTTGAACATTTTGCACGGACGCAACCACACAACGTCGTGTTGCTCATCGACACCTACGATACGGAAGCAGCGGCGGCAAAGGTGGTGGCCTTGGCCGCTCGTCTGAAGGAACAGGGCATAACCATCCACGGCGTCCGGCTTGATAGCGGAGACCTCGCCGACCATGCGCACAAGGTCCGAACCATTCTGGATCGCGGCGGCCTCACGGAAACCAAGATTCTCGCCAGCGGGAATCTCGATGAGGACCGCGTCCAAGCGCTGGTGACGGGCCAGGCCCCGATCGATAGTTTTGCCGTCGGCACAGCCATGACCACCTCGTCCGATGCCCCGTCCCTGGACTGCGCCTACAAACTCCAGGAATATGCGGGCAGACCCTGCCGCAAACGGTCCGAGGGCAAAGCCACTTGGCCGGGCCGAAAACAGGTCTACCGCCACTTCGGAACGGACGGACGACTGAGCAGCGACGTGGTAACGGTTGAGGGCGATCCTCAGCAGGGTCACCCACTGCTGGTTCAGGTGATGCGGGGAGGGCGACGTCTCGCCCCTTCTCCATCGCTCACAGAGGTCCGCAGACAAGCCGGCTCATCATTGGCGCAGCTTCCGGAGCCGTTGCGACAATTGGGCATCGCAGTTCCCTACGAAGTCCGTATCGCACCGGCCCTCGCCGAACTCGCGCAGAAAGTCGACTTGCGAACATGACTCCTCATCATCCATCGGCAATGGAATTCATTCCCTCACCATTCTTCTTGAAGGAGACCAATTGATGAACCAGCCTCCTCTTTTCGTCACCATCATAGCCGGTGGGGTGATGGCCGCGCTGCTCGCCTCTCCGACCGGTACCGACGCCGCCGCGAAGTCCGTCCCCAAGGCCTCGCCGGCTGGTACCTGCGAGAGCACCTTCAAACACACACGTCCCACATTGAAAATATTGAGTCGCGTGTTGCAGTCCCATGCGCAATGGCTGGAAGATCGAGGATCCCCCGATGGCCGGCGAGCTAACCTCTGCCGGACAGACCTGCGCGGGCTTCGTCTTGAGGGAACCAATCTTGAACGTATCAATCTTGAAGGAGCCATCCTGACGGGCACGAATCTGCGCAGCGCGAGTTTGGTGCAGGCGCACCTCAAAGGCGCCAATCTCTCCCAGGCCATGCTCGACGACGCGACTCTCGAAGGGGCCGATCTGCGCAAAGCGCTGCTGGTCAAGGCCCATCTCAATCGAGCCGCCGCAGATGAAGCCGCCTTCTACGGGGCCAACCTGCAGGGAGCGCTCTTGCGGGAAGCGACGCTCGAACGGGCCCATTTCGAAGATGCGGATTTGCAACTCGCCGACTTCCGCGGCGCCACCGTGATCGATGGTTATTTCTACGGAGCGAATCTGTTTCGGGCCATCCTGGCGGATGCCGACCTTGCGGGCGCCGACCTGCGCCGAACCAATCTCCGACAGGCCAACCTTCGCCGAGCCAATCTGCAGGGCTCCCTGCTGGACAGTGCCAACCTCGATGGCGCGTCCCTGGTCGAAGCAGAACTGGACAGCGCCTATTTGGACGAAGCTTCGCTTGCGAAAGCCGACCTACGCGAGGCCAGCCTCCGTGGGGTGGATCTTCGTTACACGCATCTCGGCGGCGCCATCTTGCAGCGAGCCAATCTGGAAAGCGCGAACATGGAAGGGGCCAATCTCATCAAGGCCCGGCTGGACTCGGCCACGCTGACGATGACCGTCCTGTATAAAGCCAACCTATCCGACGCCAATCTCCATGGGGCGAGATTGCATCACGCAGTGCTCATCGGCACACAACTCGCGCGCGCCGACCTCCGGAAAGCCGACCTCTCCGAAGTCTACGCCCCGAAGGCCCATCTCCAGCAGGCCAGGCTCAGCGAAGCTACGCTGGAGTTGGCCAATCTGGTGGCAGCCGACTTGAGTCAGGCCGACCTCAGCCACGCCATCCTGGTCCAAACCAACCTGCAGGAGTCCAATCTGCGCGGGACGAACTTGAGCGCATCGGATTTGACGGGAGCCCAACTGAACAACGCCGACCTACAGCATGCCGATTTGCGAGGAGCGAATCTGAGCGGTGCCTTGGGACTGGTGCAGGCTCAACTCGATGTGGCCTGTCTGGATGAAACCACCTCAGTTCCGTCCGATCTCCAGAAGCCACGTCCTTGCCCGGTACAGCATCAGCAGCAGCGACGATAACGTGCCGCCACGACCACCGGTCGCTCACCCCCTACCCTTCATCACCCAGGCCGTTCAGGCGACGAACCGGCTTACCAATCGCAGCCGCCTCCGGCAAAAGGTGCGTGGGGAGAAAGAAGAGTCCGGCAATGGTTGTCGGCACGACCGCACTCGCTATGGACTGGAACCTTGCAGGCTGAGGCAGCGAGGGGTAGGCTGTTGTCGAGTCGAACGATCAGAACCCACTGGCAACAGGTGAATCGGGCCATTCTCTGTCTCACGTTCTCGAGAACCAAGACCATCCCCATGCGATGGTCCTCTGATGGGAGAACCATGTGAACCGGCAGCATACGACCATGCTCTTTATTGTCTGGCCGGCAGCGCTTGTCGTGGTGGTCTTTCTTGCGTGGTGTCCGCCGGACGCCTGTCGAGTCCTGCATATCCATACCTATACAATTTCGAAGCTGGATGAATATCGACAATTTCTGGCCGACGAGGCAGCGTTTCACCAACTCCATCGTGTCCGAGCAGTCCGGCTTGATTGTTCAGGCCTGCGCGATGATGTCGTGACAGGCCTACAAACCGGGCGACTGATATTGGGGATCAACAAGTCGAATGGAGCCGAGGGGAAGGGGCCACTGCTTGGCCCGATCCAACCTTCTCACCAGGGACGACTGTTACATCTGGTGAACAGGACGTCTGAGAATCACCAGGAGTTGGACGTATGGGCAGCGAGCGTTCGGGAGAACATCGCCGAGCAACAACATCACGAACTGTCCTTCCTTCCGCGATTGTTTGGCGGCGTGATTATCCATGTTCATAACAAGCAGATTCCCATAGTACTGTTCTCTGACCACCCCTGTGTCTAGCAAGCTGCGGAAAAACTCTGTTAGCACGCAGTTCGCAGTGTAGCGAAACAGAAGAACAGCATCGCGGGATGCTCAAAAAGGCCGTCCAGCAAGGCCGCAG
>JAHFEW010000145.1 GCA_023248215.1 Nitrospira sp. | reverse complement strand
GTCTTACGCGCCGTGAAGGACGGTCTATTTCAACAGGTCTTCACCGGCGCTGCTCCCTGACTGCCTTCGTCGCACCAGGTACTGCAGCAGCGCGTCGGCGGACAGGAGCCCTGGTCCGTGCAGGACGAGGTACAGAAACAGAACTCCCCAATAGAATGCCTCTTGCAGAGCGGCCTCGGACAACTGTCCATACGAAATCGATGCGATGATATTGAGACCGAAGAGCGAGAGGGCTGCCCATCGTCCCGCCAAGCCGATCACCAGCAGAAACGATCCGCCCACCTCGATGACGACCGAAAGATACGCGGCGAGTTCTGGTGGCAGAACAGGCACATCGTAGACCATGGTAAAAAGCATCACGGTCGACATCCAGCTGGAGAGTTTGGCCATGCCCCCTTTCCAGAAGATATGCGCCAGATACAGGCGCAGGGATAGGTCGAAGATCGGAATCAGCGACTCCAGACCCCGGACCAGCTGCCGATAGGCTGGAACCGCACGATCGACTGCGCGTTTCAATAGACCGGTATTGTGCGTCATACGCCCTGCTCTACGGACAATCCAGCGATCACATGCAGACTGAGCACGGTGGTCATAAACCGGGCGGAATCGAACTCGGGCTCGGACTCGATCGCCATCTGCTCAACCGACGCCGCATCGACTCCTCGCGACATGGCTTCAAGCAACAGGTAGTCCGCCCTAGCCAGGGGCGTGACCTGGACCTTCCCGTCCCCTCGCGTGACGACGATGCCAGTCTCCTTTTCCGGAAGTGGCAACTCGACGACGATATCTGCTGATGTGTCGGGTTGCAGCGCCTGCCAGACTCGGTGTACGGGGACGGGAAAGGACAGGAGTCGCGAGGCCGGATGCAAGTGGAATGTCACCTGAGAGGGATTCACCGACGCGACGGCCTGCAGTCGATCCTGGGACAGCGGTGGGGAGTCGGCAGCCTGATAGACCTCATGGCAGGCCCATTCCAGCCGCGCCAATTCGGCCAGCAGAGAAGGACCCTGTAACTCGTAGAGAAATGTGGGAAGAGACTGCCCATAGCAGAACAGATCCCCGCTGATCGAAGGATAAGCCTTGAGATACCCTCGCGCAAGGATATCGAAATAGCACCCACCGACGAACCGAAGCAAGACCGGATAGGTAATCGCGAGTGCCTGTCGATAGTTGTTGCGAATCAGCCGGCGGTAGAGAGCCACACTCCGCAGGGCTAATCCATCTGCCGCCATCGCTGCCGTGGCCGCATGGTACTTCCCTTCGGCAATCGCCTCGGCAAAGGCGCGTTGCGTGTCACGAAGCTGCAACATGGCATTCCTTCAATATGGCGTCCGCCTGTGTCGCCTGCTCGACCAGCACAGCCAGCGGCGGGAGATTGGTATCCCATTCAATCAACGTCGGTCGTGGGCCGAAGTGATGGATCGCCCATCGATAGAGGTTCCAGACTTCCGGATACACGGGCTGACCATGGGTATCGATCAGCATACGCCCAAAGCGATCGAACCCCGCCAGGTGCATCTCCTGCACGGCCCGGGCCGGAATCGCGCGCAGAACCTCAAGCGGGTCCAGGCCGAAGTTCACGGCGTTGACATAGACGTTGTTGATATCGAGCAGAATGCCACAGCCGGTTGTCCGGGCCGCCTCGGCCATGAAGACGCCTTCCGGCATCGTGGAGTCCTGCCAGGTCAGATACCGGGTAATATTCTCGATCAACAGAGGCCGTTTTAATACGGTCTGGACTTCGTCGATCCTGGCGCAGACATGATCCAGGCTTTCTTGTGTGTAGGGGAGCGGCAACAGATCGTTAAAGGATCGGCCGCCCACGGAACTCCAGGAAAGATGCTCCGACACGAATGCCGGCTCGAAGTGATCAATCAAGCCTTTGAGTTTGTGGAGATGGGTATGGTCGATCGGATCGGTGGAGCCTAACGAGAGGCCGACCCCGTGAAAGCTCAGTTGATACTGGCTCCTGATCCGCTCAAGCACGCGAAGCGATGCGCCCCCGTCCCCGAAATAATTCTCCGGATGGGTTTCCATCCAGGCGACCGGAGGTGGCGCGTCCAGAATCTCACGAAAATGATGTGATCGCAGTCCGATCCCGGCCTGTGCCGGGATCGGGGCGGAATAGTGAACAGACATCGGTCGCCGTCCTACATCTTTTTCATGCTCATTTCTTTCATCTTCGCCAGATCGTCTTTCGTGATAGCCAGCACGGTGCCCTTAGTGATCTTTCCGCACAGCCCCTTCGGCAAGAAGACATAGGAATCAGCTTCACCGTCGGTCTTGGCCATGCCCGCACACGAATGGAGGCTGGTCCTGACCGCGCAGTCGTTCATCCCGGCCTTCGCCACACCGCCGCAGGCTTCCCAGCCACTAGGCATTTCGGCCATCTTTGGTGCGGCGTTCGCGGCTTGGGCGCCGGCAAAGCTTAACGCAACCACCAGCGCGGAATGGACCATGGCATTTGTCTTCGTGTTCATGTGAGTCTCCTTGAATAGGATGTGTGAGGTTGCGGAATCCGCTCATCGAGTCGCTGAACGTGCGGGTCTCCAATGCTCGCCTCGATTCCCTCCTTGATGGACCTCCTTTCTCAACTGCAAGCGCATCATGTTCCCGCGTGCATGTGGATTGAGGGCGTCGCGGCATGGTCACATCCTATCGATTGTGCAGGAGGCGCGCTGTGAGGTAGCTTACAAAGGTATCCCGTTCGGGACGGCATCATCGCAGGTCCTTGTTCCCCGTCACCGCTTCGTTCCGTACCGAGCCATGTCGTGGAACATGCGGCCTCCTGCTCCGCACAGCGATTCACCGTCGGGGCTGACGTCCGTTGGAGCATGCCTTAGGGACCCGGCATTTCTTCATAGGCCGAGTTCAGACAAGAACGGATGATCATCGGGGCGTCGGCCCAATGCCCAGTGATACTTTCGATCCGATTCCCTGATGGACAGGTCGTTGATGCTTGCAATGCGCCGGCGCATGAGGCCGGTTTCGTCGAACTCCCAGTTTTTGTTGCCGTAGGAAACGGATCCAATTTCCGGAATTGTCGTGCCACTCATAGGCAAAGCGTACGGCAATGCGCGTTTCGTGGAATGTCCACAGTTCCTTGATCAGCCGGTAGTCCAGCTCCTTAGCCCATTTGTGTCGAAGGAATTCAACGATCGCCTCACGACCGGACAGAAATTCCTCGCGGTTCCGCCATGAACTGTCGGCGCTGTAGGCCAGCGACACTCTCTCGGGGTCTCGGCTGTTCCAGGCATCCTCGGCCATACGGACTTTCTGGACCGCGGTGTTCCAGGTGAAGGGAGGAAGAGGAGGACGGCTACTCTGTGTTGACGACATGATGTGCTCCTACAGTGCGCACACGTTCTGGTCTTGCGTGCTTGCTGCGAGATCTCCGGACACCGTTGCCAGCAGTTGATAATGGCCCAGCCCCAGTTCCTTGCCATAGGCCTTGCCCACGAGCACGTCCTGAACGTGCTGATGGTCCCAGGCGCGAAAGTAAGACCGGCCCTCCTTCAATCCGTCGAACTCATGTCCTTCCAGCGCCTTGATCACGGCCTGTGTCTCAGTTGTCCCTGCCCGTTGGATTGCCTCCAGGATTTGCGTCATCGCCGCATACCCGTGATAGCAACGGGATGTGGGTGTGTGATGGTATTTGTCGATGACACCCTGAATGAACCGCCGCGAACTTTCGCTGTTGATCTTCGGGTCCCAGATCAGTCCCCAGATTCCTGCGTTGTTGGCGTAACCAAGCGGGCGGCCGATTTGCTCGCCGCCGATCATGCCACCCACTCCGATCTGCTCCTTGGCCAGCCCCGCCGCGGTATAGGCCTTCAGCGCATGAACGAGATCCCAGCCGTAGAGATTGAGGATGACGGCGCCGGGTTTCGCGCTCTTGGCTTGAGTAAAAGCTGTCGTAAAGTCGGTTGTCCCGAACGACGTGCTGACGGTGCCGATCACTTCACCGCCTTCGGCGTGAAGTGCGGTCGCCATGGCCTGCTCCGCCGCACGCCCGTCCACTGTATTCGCCGTGATCATGAACCAGCGATTCCCGTGGGTCTTTACGAGATGGGGCGTGACGGCCCTGGACAACATCCGGGCACTCGGCATGAAGACGAACGTGTGCGAGTTGCACCCCGGACCCGTCAACTCCGGCACATGCGCCCCGGTCACCATGAAGAGCTTGTTCTCCTTCTTGGCCAGGTCAGAAACGGCGAGCGCGACCTCTCCGTTGAAGGTGCCCATGAGGACATCCACGCGGTCTTCCTTGATGAACTTTGTGGCGGCTTTCAATGCGGTCTGGACGTTCGAGGCGTCGTCGGCTTCCGGGATCGCCACCGGACGCCCCAGTACACCGCCGCTCTTATTGAAGAGATCCACGGCCACGTTGGCCCCATGTACGTCGTGGACCGAGGAGGTTTTATAGGGACTGGACAGCGGGTCGAGGATGCCGATCTTGATTGGTTCGCCCGCGTAAGCGACGCGTGTTCCGGGTGACGGTCCCAACATCTGCGCGGCCAGATCGCCGAACGCCAGTGCGCCGCCGGTCGCCGCCGCCAGTTGCAAAAAACGTCTGCGAGAAATCGTATCCATGGTGCACCTCTCCTGTTGTGATGCGCGGTTGTGTGCGCATGTCGGAACCTGTGTATGCCAGCCTGCCCGGATAACAAGCGGGCTGTCTCGCCGGAGCCGATCATTTGTTACCGGCGCGCAGTAGCGCCTCGAGTTCGGCAATCCGCTTTCGCAGCGGTTCCGCCAGCTCTTCGACCTCGCCAATCGAGTAGCGGGGCGTGATGTATTTCGGGCAGTTCCAGTCGAACGAGACGACATCGATAAAGACCAGACGCTCCACGCTCGACCGCATTTTCGAATCGGCAATCTGCGCGACGAGTTCTGGATGGACACGGGCGTCCTCGACGCGGGCATGACCAAGGATTTTCAGCCGCTCGCGGTTCTTGTAATTCATGAGAAACAGCGCGACGCGGTCGTACACGGAGAGGTTGCCGATCGTGAGCAATTGCCGATTTCCTTTGTAATCGGCGAAAGCCAGAGTCGTTTCGTCGATGATTCGCAAAAAACCCTGAGGCCCCCCGCGATGTTGGATGTAGGGCCATCCGCTTTCGCTGATGGACCCCAGGTAGAAGCTGTCTCGCGCCGCAATGAACTCGGCCTCGGCCTGGCCGAGCGGGTCCCGTTCGGGTGCGCCAGTGATCGCGTCCGTGCGCCCGTAATATTGCTTCTGCGCGCGGCACACCGAATCCGTAAATGTCAGATCGAGATATTTCGTTGCCATCGTTTTTCCCCTCGCAGGCCGTCAGCCCCCTGGCGGCCAGGAGTCCGCTCCCAGCCGCCACAATGAGCGAGGCTCAAAATACGATCGTCTGCCACCCGTCCGCCACATACCGTCGTAGGCTCAAGAGGCCGGACGTTCCGGCCAATGCGTTGTCTTTCTTCAGCTGCACACCGCATGATTCCACGCCATCTTTGGCTCCAAAGACATCCGCGCATCCGCAGGAGGCACCCTGTACGACGTCGCGAACCGAGTTGTAGAGCGCATTGGCCGGATGCGAAAGCTTGGTCAGCTCAGCCGGCCACCGCGTGCCGGCGCCGTTGAACACCACGGCCACTTCATCCCCCTTCTGTTTGCTTTCAGATGCGAGCGCCAGCGCGTTAAAGACTCGCCCGAGTGCTTCCTCTGAGCCGCTCTTCGGATCGGACATGATAATGATGGCTGTTTTCATAGGTCCTCCTTGGTTAGAGATCGTGAGACTATTGGTACGAATCATTACTTGAGCGCCGAGAGAGTCTTGACCGTCTGGGCCGTGCTCCAGACGTCGCTCGCGATCAAGCGGAAGTTCACAAAAGCCGCTTCATACCCGTCGAATCCGGGCAGCTTGGCGGCCGCTGTGGCATCGGTGACCACGACGACCTCGAATCCCTGTTCGAGCAGCTCCCGCATGTGCGATTCCGTGCAGAGGTTGGCCGACATCCCGGCCAGGATTACCTGACTGATGTCGGCCTTGCGAAGTTGCAAGATGAGATCATTTGACTCGGGACCGAACACCTTGTGTGGGCTGGTGACCACTGTGCGCCCATCGTCGATATAGGGCTTGTAGCGGTCCAGCCAATCGGCGCCCGACCCGGCGAAGGCCTCCTGCGTCAATGCTCCTTTTCGATCGAACATGCCGATGTTATGCATGAGCACTTCGAGCGCGCCGCCGAACTTCCATTGATGATCGTGTGGATAGTAATAGTGCGGGCTGACAAAGACCGGCACATCGGCGGCCTTGGCGGCCTTGAAAAGGCTCTCGATATGTTCGACGGTATGGTTTTCCTGCACGCTCTGTCCGACCACCCCCCCAGGCCACCCCCTTGGGACTGAGGAAATCGTTTTGTGGATCGGTGACGACCACGGCGACCCGTCCCTTCTTCGGTGTCATGCCAGGGCGAGGTATCGGAGCATCCTCCCGTGGCCCGGCGTAGTGCGATACGGTTGGTTTTAGGCCCTGTGCGTACAAGGGCGATGTCAGGGGAAGGCTGACAACGACGGCAGTGAGTGACGCGACGATTGAACGAATGAATATGGTCATGATGGTGTCCTTTCTTATGAGTTGCAGGGAGCCTTTTCTGAAGCGCTATAGGTCATCCGTCTCTAGCCGCAGGCGCAAGAAGAGGCAGCGCACCCATGCGTGAGCGTGACTTCAGGAAAGTCGATGACAGTTCCTGCAATATGGTTGATGTAGTTGCTGAAAATGTTCAGCGCGACATGGGCCACCGTCTCGACGATCTCGCCGTCGGTCAGCCCTGCACGGCGCGCTTGCTCAAGACCTGTCGCTCCCAGCTCACCCCGCTGCATCACGATGCTGTGCGCGAGCTTGAGGATAGCATCGGTTCGCGGATCGGCTGCATTGGCCTGTCGAGCCTCGGCGAGGTCCTGCTGGGTCAGCCCCAGCTTGCCGGCGATGAACGTGTGGGCGCTGAGGCAGTA
>JAHFEW010000071.1:11471-22247 GCA_023248215.1 Nitrospira sp. | reverse complement strand
CTAAGCCGCATCAACCGGGCAGGGTTAAGCGAGGAATATGCGGGCATGGTATCCGACTATGTCAAAACCGGAATTCTGAACCGGGTAGGGCTCGAAAAAATCGGACAGGCCGTGCATGTCGCCTATGCGTTTCAGCCCAGTCTCGCCTCGTTCAGCCAATCCATGTCCGGACGGTTTTCGCTCTTTGGTCTGCGGCTCCTGCAAACCCGCGTCACGACCCTCCGTCTGACCCTGCAATTGTGGGATACGAGAACGGGGGTCATCGTCTGGGAATCGTCCGGTGAAGCGACGCTCGCCGGTGAGGATGTCCGCGAATTCCGCATCCCGCTCGACCAGATTGCTCGCCGGTTATGGTCGCGCATGCTCGACGATCTCTTCACCGGCGTGCCGGAGGAATAACCGCCCCGTTACTCACCCTGCCCGTCGCATAGGGCCCCAGGGGGGAGCGGGACCCCACGAGACCTCGCGATGAACACCACCCCCACAGAGACCATGCTCCGGACGAGACCTGACACGCTGCAGGCGCTTGTTCGCGCGCTCGCCACCCATGGGAACCGGCCGGCGATCCTGGCGTTCCACAAACACACGCTCGAAACCTGGTCATTTGCGGAGATGTCGGATGCCTTCACGCGCCTGGCCGCGGGCCTTCTTGAGGCGGGCCTCCGCCACGGTGAGCATGTGGCGGTTTACTCGCCCAACCGACCCGAATGGATCATCGCTTGCCTGGCTTTGTTTGATGCGGGCGCAGTACCGGTGCCCATCGACTCTCAAATGGCGAGCGACGATCTCAGCCATGTGATCGAGGACAGCGGGGTTCGTTGGATCGTCACCATTCGATCTCTGGCGGACCGCCTGACGACAGCCGGTCTCCATCGAGACCGCTTCCTCCTCCTGTTGGATGCCGAGGAGGATGATCCTCGAAGCTGGCAGCGCTTCCGCCGCGAGCCGACGCATAGGCGCCCTTCCGTGCAACCCGAGGATCCTTCCCTATTGTTTTACACCTCCGGAGTCAGCGGACGACCGAAAGGCGTGCCCTTAAGCCATCGTAACCTCATGTCCAATCTCCAGGCCCTGCTGGACGTCCACGTCTATCGGCCCGATGAACGGCTGCTCCTCCCGTTACCGCTTCACCACGTCTATCCCTTCATGGTGGGGATCCTTGCGCCGTTCACCCTCGGGTTTCCTGTCATCCTTCCTCATTCACTGACCGGGCCACAGGTTCTGCGAGCGCTCCGAGACGGTTGTGTCACAGCGATCGTCGGGGTCCCTCGTCTTTACGCTGCGCTGTATGACACCATCGAACAGCAGGTGCGACGGAAAGGACGAGCGCTGTCCGCGGTCTTTCACGGCCTGCTCATGCTCTCCATGAGGCTGATGCGATCCTTCGACATTCGGCTCGGTCCGCGGCTGTTCGCTCCGCTACGTGCGCTATTGGCCCCGCAGCTCAGAACCTTGGTCTACGGTGGGGCCTCGCTGGCGCCGGACCTCGCTTGGCAACTGGCGGGATTGGGTTGGCAGATCGCCGGCGGCTACGGGCTGACGGAAACCTCTCCGATTCTCACGTTCATCGCTCCAGGCAGCCGATATATCGATACGGCGGGCAAACCGCTTCCCGGCGTTCGCATCCGGATCGGCAACCCCGATCCTGAGAACGGCCAGGGGGAAATCCACGCCCAAGGGCCCAATGTGTTCGCCGGCTATCTCCATCTGCCGGCCAAGACAGTCGAGGCCTTCACTGACGACGGCTGGTTCCGAACGGGCGATCTAGGCACCTTCGATACAGACGGGTGTCTACATCTGATCGGACGCGCCTCCTCCCGTATCACCTTACCCGGCGGCGAAAAGGTCTGGCCTGAGCGAGTCGAGGAACTCCTAGACGACGCGCCCTCGGTCCGAGAATCGGGCGTACTTGCTCGCGAGGGCCGTCTGGTCGGAGTCATCGTCCCAGGTGCCGCCTCGATCCAAGCGGGCGAGCTCGACAACATGAGGCAATCGATTCGCGCGGAGATCGACGCACGACTGAGCCTATTGCCTTCGTATTGCCGGCTCACCGACTTCATCCTCAGCCTCGATCCCTTGCCTCGGACGCGACTCGGCAAGATCCAGCGACACAAACTCAAGGATCTCTTCGAGGCAGGCAAACGGCGAACGGACAAGGTGCTCGTCGAATTGCGACCGATCCCCATCGAGCTGATGACTCCGGAAGACCGGCAATTGCTGGAAGATCCGGTTGCGTTGCGCACCTGGAAATGGCTGACCGGTCGATTTTCCGCCGTACGGCTGACGCCGGACACAAATATGTCGCTCGAACTCGGCCTGGACTCCCTGGAATGGATGACGATGAGCTTGGAGCTGCGCGACTTGGTCGGCGTCGACCTGCCCGAAGAAGCCATCACACGTATCGGGACCGTGCGGGATCTGCTGCGCAAGACCGTCGAAGCCGACCAGGCCATCAGCGCGGCGCTTGATCCGGCGATCCGACTCACAAAGCCGGAGGAGCTGTTGGATCCCCAACAACGGCACTGGCTCACGGGCAGGGGATGGTTCCTGCGAGGACTCGGAAGGGCGCTGCTTGTCCTCGACCGACTGCTTATGCGAACGGTCTTCTCGCTCGAAGTCCATGGGGCCGAGCGGATACCAGCAGAGGGCCCCTGCGTGCTGATACCCAATCATGCCAGCCTGCTCGATCCACCGGCCCTGTTTGCGGCCCTGTCCACGAGATCCTTGAACCAGACGTACTGGGGGGGCTGGACCGGGATCATGTTTCACAATCCCGTCATGCGCCTCGTCAGCCGTGCGACGCGTGTCTTGCCCATTGACCAGAGCGACCGCCCCCTGGCGAATCTTGCACTCGGCGCGGCAGCACTTGCACGCGGCGACAATCTGGTCTGGTTTCCCGAGGGCGGACTGTCTCGCGACGGAACACTCCAGCCCTTTCAGCCAGGAATCGGCCTGCTGTTGACGGCGTACCCCGTGCCGGTCATTCCCGTCCGGATCGAGGGAAGCCGTGAAGCCCTGCCGCCTGGCGCACGCTGGCCACGCCGACGCCGAATCACGATCACATTTGGCGAAGCCCTCAACCCGGCCACACTGAAGAGATCGGGTGAGGGAACCGACCATTATCGACAGATCGCCGCCGCGCTTCACGATCATGTGGCCTCGCTGGAAGGTCCTTCCGAACCACCATGCGACCACCCAGATCATTCGTCAGCAGGAGGACCACGATCGTCTTGTTGATCGCGTGGAAACTTATCACAAGCAGGAAAGGCTAGACTCGGCCGAAGAAGGCTCCTCCCGGTGAACTAACATCCGCGCGAAGAGACATGAGGAATGGCTGCAACGGTTATAGCCCGATTGGTTGCACCGCGTGAACTACGTAAGGCGATGAATGACAACTCCACCAAGTCTTCGGTGAAAGTACAACACTGCGTGCGATTCACCAGGTATGACGTGAGGAAGACGGTCCACCAAGCTTTTTTCATCCACTGTGGCCGGAACCCTGACACATTTCTGAGCGGCCTTTGCCATTTTTTGGACCGACTAGTCTTTGTGCGATCCCGCACTGCTCCGCAATCCAAGCACTTACGCGCTTGCGTTCAGCAAAAACCATTATTCCGCTCTGGCACTCCGATTGCACATTGCTGTGTCGGGCGGCAGGAATCCGAACAGCAGAATCTCGCAGAGTAAATAGTAACCCTTAGTCCGTAGCAAGGAGTATTTTCATGGACATCGTAGGAATCGGAATTGTCGCCACCTTCTTCTCTATGCTGGCCGTCAGCGTATTTGGGATACGATCCCAAAAGCCCCCTTCCATTTCGGCCAAGGCTCATTGCCCTGCGTCCGGAGAAACTGCGCACCTCACCATGGGATGGGATACGACCAATCAGAGTCTTGCCGTCGAGACCTGTGACGGCCATCAATTCAACGAGGGCAGGTGCGGGCAGACGTGCTTGGTGTCACTAAACAAAACGCAGCCTGTCATCGCCCCGAGCCGTGTCATCGGGTAATTGAACGTGAAACAAAGGGACGGTGTGACCATGATTCTGCGCATAATTGTCGGCCTGCTATTAACCTCTGTAATCGTCGCGTCGGAGCAACCGCAGGCACTGGCCGTCAACCGGCTAACCGTGACCATGAAAGTGACGGCCCAAGGGCTGAGCGTCTCCGGCATTGGGATGCAGGATCGACGCATGACCATCCCACGTGGAACCCCCGTCCGGATCGTCCTCGAGTATGCGGACGCCAATCGGAATGCCCATAAGTTCACCGTGACGGCTAAGAATACCGAGATCACCTCGCCGGTTATCGACGGCGAGACTCGTAAGACGGCCACCATCGACTTTACGGCGGGAGACCGCGGGCAAGAGTTTTACAGATTGTCTTGCGAACTTCCCTGCATTGCGATGGACCAACTGGTCGACTACATCATCATGGTTGGGCCGCCTCGCACTGCGGCCTAAGCAGACCCCTCCTCTTCCCCACAACCGGCCAGACTTGGCGATAGATCAGTCCTGCACCCCCGAAGAGTCCAGCGCCACCTGGCCGGTCCCTTGGCACCTTCCTGATACATCGTTCGTCACCATGGGTACCTTCCACGGGTCGGCACGGCAGCCGGCGGATCCTCCCGAATTGACATGCAGACACCCACAGCCGGCGCCCGATAGCATTTCAGGGCACAGCCATGGCGAAAACAGATGAGGAATGGACAGGTTTCAGTCGAGAAACTGCGAGGCTAGGAAACCATACCTTTGGCCCTGGAGCAGTAATTTTTGCCGCCCGCTGACACCCAGTTTGTCGAAAATGTTGGTGAGGTGGTGCCGAACGGTAATGTCGGAAATACAGAGAAGGTCGGCAATGGCCTTATTTGAGAGCCCTTGACAGACCCCCACGACGACCTCGCGCTCCCGTTCCGTCAACGCCGCAGGCCATTTCGCTGCAAAGGACGCGATCCCGTCGAATGATCCAACTGACCCGTTCGATGCCGAGGCAGCGAGTCCGCCACGTTTTCTAGGTTCCTCCATTTCTGAGGTTTGACAGAGACTTTTGATCGTTGCAATCAACACCACGGTCGGCTGGACAGTCAGGACAATGGCATCCACCTGCGACGGGATCGGTCCGGTCCTTGGATAATTTGCTCCCAACCCGCAGAGTGCCACAATCTTCGAGTCTGCGACAGTATCTCTGACCATGCGAATCAATGCCGTCGTATCGAAACACGATTCCGTATCGAGGAGGACCACCTGGGGCCTCATTTGAGCCAGCAATACTCCAGCCATCACATCACTGTCCGCATGTCCGACCAGACTAATGTATTTCGCAGCTTCGACGGCTCGCTCAACACCTAGCTGCACGAGATGCTGGTTGCTAATGAGAGCCACGGTAATCACACGAGGCTCGGAGGTGAGGATGTTTTTATTCATGACACTCTTGGGAAGGCTCATGCCCGAGTCCTTTCGACAAGAATCAGCGTACCGTAGTCCGGTTGAACCGAGAGGACATCGACTCAAGGCCCTTGCGTGACGCAGAGATTGAGCCGACGCCAAATTTTATGCTGGGCCCGCGCTCACCACACCCGGAAACAGCCCCCAATTTTGTATGACGCCACCCCGCAACACCTGCTTCAGCCGATTCTGGGCCTGCACCGACGCTGACTGGAAGGACGTTGTCGAGTCCAGATCTTCGGCAACCATGTCAGGGTCGCCTCTTCAACGGCCGGATGCCCACACTTCCTGCGCTCCCACACCTTGTCCGACGTACCGATCACCGGCCAAGACGTGCAGAACGGCTTGAGGCAGTTCTGCCACAGCGGAACGTTTGAGCAGATAGCCGCATGCGCCCGCGTCGAATGCCAAGGACACATAGACCGCCGCTCGATGGACCGTGAGAATAATCACCTTGCTGTGCGGCACACATCGCCGCAGAACACGGGTTGCCTCGAGACCGTTGAGCCCGGGCATCGAAATATCGGAGATGATAATGTCCGGTTTCAGACGTTGCGCCGCTTCGATGAGCGCCAAGCCATCCGTGACCGTGCCCACCACCTCACCCAAATCCTTCAAGAGGAAGCGCAAGGCATCCAGGACCTCCGGATGGTCATCCGCGAGAAAAATACGTGGCTGGCTCATAGACGCCTCGGTTCAGCTGGCCGCGGAATCGTATGCGCTCGGACGGCAGGCTGATACTAGGGGAAACCAGGGAGAACGAGTGGCAACATTACCAGTGGCCCGATTGGGCAGGAGGCGGCTCAGCCAGACAAGCGACGGTGAATGCTCACACTGCACGAAGAAAGAGCCTCATCCACCGCAGCGGTCCACCCAGATAGGTACTCAATGGTGGCGAGCAATACGGTCGGGGGTTGATTGCTGAGGACGATACACCCGACTCCTGAGGACAGTATGTCCCACATGGGGAGGGCATCTTCCACATCGTGCAACACGATTATCTTTATCGCCGGAACTGCTGTTTTGATGTGTCGAGTCAGTCCGGTGATGTCGAGCCCGAGTTCCATCTCGATCAGGAGCACATGCGGGCTCTGCACTTCAATGAGTCCGGCCGCCTCAGCCGCGGTGGTCGCCTCTCCTATGCGGGCGATGTGATACGCCGTCTCGATGATAGCTCGCAGCCCGCGTCGCACCAGATCACTACGGCCGGCAATCGCCACAGTAATAGGAGAGGTGCCGCATCGAGGCATGCCCATCGTCCTGACCTCCCAATCACGGACAGTTCACGGCTCGGCTTGACCGACGGCCGTTGAAAGTCACCCCAAGGCGGGCACGACAGGAGACTCGACTACGTGAACCCGATAGCTTCCCACAAAATCCCGCGTCACACGAACGTGACCGGTTCGGCTCAGGTAATCGATGGCCAAGAACACCTGATTCCAAGTGAGATCCGTGCAGAGTGCGACCGTGTCCTCCAAAGGACAATCCTTCCCGAGCGCCCGTCGTGCCACAAGCACCGTTTGAATGATACCCTCCATAGCCATACGCACACCTCCGTAATGGGTGCAGAGGCTAGGAGAAATGATGGAAGGGGAGAACTAGCCCGGATTATTCAGTGCGCCTTTTCACGGCGCACTGAATAATCCGGGCTAGGGAACGTGCCAGAATTTCGTACGAATGCTACCAGGGCCTCTATAAACCAATGAGCCCTTCCGTCAGCGCATATTTGGTGAGCTCGGCGGTAGAATGCAGATCCAACTGCCGCATGATGCCGGCCTTGTGAAACTCAACCGTTTTCACGGTCACATTGAGAATCGTGGCGATTTCCTTCGTGCCGCGACCTTCCGCGACCAATTGCAGCACCTCTCGTTGCCGAGAGGTCAACGTCGTGGAAGCAGAGTCGCCGCGTTTCCCGACCTTCTGCTTCAAGACTGCCCCCAGCACGTCTTTCGTAATCAACGGTGTGAGGTAATATTGGCCGCTGAGAACCGACCGGATTGCCTGGTGGAGTTCCGACGCCGCGCTGCGCTTGAGCAGATACCCAGAGGCCCCCGCCTGGAAGGCTTCCGTCGCATAGGTGGGACTGGCATGCATGGTCAGAAAAATGAGTTTGCTCTCCGGCACCAGTTTGCTGAGCTGGCGCGCGGCGTCCAAGCCGTTCAGCAGCGGCATCGCAATATCCAGCAGGATGAGGTCAGGATTCAATCGCTGGGCCGCCTCAACCAATGCTCGCCCGTCCTCCACGGTGGCCACCACGTCGCACTCCGCCTCCACCAGCTTCCGCAGGCCGGCCAGGATCAGCGAGTGGTCGTCGGCCAGGATCACGCGCGGCCGCTTCATGCGCCCTCCGGAGCACGCGGAATCCATGCACAGACCTTCGTGCCGGCACGGGGAAACGAGTGAACTCGGAGAATTCCGCCCAGCAGGCGCATGCGTTCCTGCATGCTCAGCAAGCCGAGGCCCTTGACATGAGTGATCTTGTTATCGGGATCGAATCCCTTCCCATTGTCGCGCACGGACAACCCGATCCCTTTGGCGGAGCCGCTCAACCTGACGGTGACCTCGGTCGCTTGAGCATGCTTAGCGACATTCTGCAGACTCTCTTGCATCACCCGAAACAGGTTGGTGGCCACCTCCGATGTGAGATGCTCCGGCACTTCACGAGCGGTAAACTCCACGGGCAGTCCGGTCCGCTTTGTGAACTCGCCGACGTGGTCCCGCGCGGCGACCTCTAAGCCAACATGCTCGAGCAACGAGGGGTGCAGCCTGTAGGCCAAATCGTGCAGATCGTCGGAGAGCCGCCCGACTTGGCCACGAATGGCGGCGAGTTGCCGAGCGATCGGCGCAGAGGGAGCAGTAGAGGCCTGTTCGATGGTCTCCAGCTCCACGGACAACGCCGCCAACCGTTGATTGAAGTCATCGTGCAACTCACGTGCGATTCGCTTGCGCTCGTATTCTTGGGCCTCGATCAGCTTCCCTGCCAGAGATTCCAATTCCATCCGTTGTTTCCCCAGGAGGACCACATGGTCCTCCAGCGCCATGGCCATCCGCACCCGTTCAGAAATATCCATGTGGGACAGCACGAACGCGCCCGCCCCTTTCAGTTGCGTCACACGCATGTGAAACCAGCGATGTTCTCCCGGAGAATGACAAGCATACTCCGTGACGAAACTGGGCTGCCTGCCTGCCAGAACGGATTTAATGCCTCCGAGAATGGCCTCGGCTGTCGATTCTCCGCCGGCGCTCGCTCGCCGACACACGTCCATATAATTGTGTCCGACATCAGCGATCGGGACCGCCCCATCAGAATTGTGGCGAGCAAACTCTTTCCAGGCCTCATTCGTCTTGAGGATGACCCCGTCCTTATCCAGGACACAGACATGTACCGATAGGGAATCCAGCACGGCGCGGGTGAAGGTATCGCTCGCCCGCAGCGCTTCCTCGGCCGCCTTCCGCTCGCTGATATCCCGCAGAATGACGGTCAGAAGCACGCGGCCATTGACCGTGACATGCGAGATGGACGCCTCGATTGGAAATTCCTCTCCATTGGCTCGAAGGCCGACCAACGTGCCAGGCCGCTGCATTGAGCGAGGAGGCACGGCGGTTAGGACGAATGCATCCATGTGACCGTGATGAGCCTGCCGAGATCGCTCGGGCATGAGCCGATCCAGCGACTGTCCGATCATGTCAGTGGCGGAGCAAAGAAACATGGATTCCGCCGCGCGATTGAAGAGCACCACCCGTTGATGTTCATCCACCGTGATCATCGCATCCATAGCGGATCCGATGATCGCTTCAAGTTGCTGCCGCTGAGTGTCCAGTTCCTGCTCAACGCGCCGGCGATCGCTGATGTCCAGCATCGCCGTCCGGCAATGGGTGGTCCGCCCCAGCTCGTCCTGCAGCGCGAGGCTTTCGAAATGGACGTAGCGGCAGTCGGCGCCTTCTTTCCGTATTCGCACCTCACAGGTTTGACGCAGGCCTGTTCTCAACGCTTCTTGAGAATGCCGATGAAACGCCCGCTGGTGCTCCGGCTCAATAAATCGCACGAGCGGTTCTCCGATCAGATCCTTTCGGTTCACGTCCAGAAGCACCGCGGCCCTGAGGTTGGCCTCGACGATCTTGCCGTGAGTATCCAGCGTGAGGTGGCCGGCCGGAGAAAAATCGTAGAAATCCACATAACGATCGCGAGCCGCTTGGAGTTCCATCTGAGCGCGACGGAGCTCCTCGTTTTCCATTTCCAGCTCGATCTGGTGGACCTGCAACTCGTGCACCAGTTGCTGCACATCCTTCACTGCCATATCGGCAATGTCCTGCTTGGTCGTGCTCAGCAGTGTCTCCGCTCGCAGGCGAAGTTTCGCCGATTTCACTGATTCATTCAGCCGCTTTGGCATCACAACGCTCTTTCGAGAGTCGGGGCTGAAATTCGGTTAGGAATGCCCCTCGATCTGAAGTCGAGTCCTTTGTTTCATCCCCCGCCTTCGCCTCTTCCATAGCCCACAAGATTCGGCTTGGTCGCGCCACATCCTGATCGAGTCGGCGCCCATTGAGGACCAGCACCTTGCGACCGATGTGAGGACAGGTCTTATCCAGGACGAAGTCCCGGAACGAGGTGCGCTTCGGCAGGATCTCTTCGAGAAGAGAACGCAAGTCGGGGCTGTTCCAGGCCGCGCCGCAGAGGTGGTAGAGCAGTCGCTGTTCGACTTCCTGTGGAGTCAGCTGAAACGTGTGGTAGAAGGCTTGGTTCGCTGTCACCACCCGAAGCTGATCATCGAGGACCAGCACGGGCTCGCGCACGGTCTCTACGATGCTGTCAGCAAATCCGCATGAAGCCAGGACGACCTGCTCCGCCTCCTTCATTTTGGAGATATCCACGAAGGTCAACACCAGGCCGTCGATGGTATTCTTTGCGGTGCGATAGGGAAGGATCCGCATAAGGAACCAACTCCCGTCCGTGGACTGCACCTCCCGGTCCTGCACAACCAGGGTCTGGAGGACCTGCTGGGCGTCCTCCAACATTTGGTCATAGGCTAACTTCGAGACAATGTCCGACAGCGGGCGTCCGACATCGATGGCGATGAGATTGCTGACACGTGTCGCCTCGCTGGTGAACCGTTTGATGCGCAGATCGTTGTCCAAAAATATGGTGGCAACTTCCGTGCTGTTCAACAGATTCTGCAAATCGTCGTTGACCTCCGCGAGCGCATCGAGCTTGCCGTGAAGTTCGGAATTGATGGTCACCAGCTCTTCATTCAAGGATTGTAGTTCTTCTTTCGTCGTTTCCAATTCCTCGTTGGTGCTTTGCAGCTCTTCGTTGGTGGATTGCAGCTCTTCGTTG
>JAHFEW010000071.1:0-11371 GCA_023248215.1 Nitrospira sp. | reverse complement strand
TTGCAGCTCTTCGTTGGTGGATTGCAGCTCTTCGTTGAAGGACTTCGACTCCTCATTGGCGGTCTGGAGCTCCTCATTCGTCCGTTGCAATCGGTGCTTGGTGTACTCCAATTCCTGCTTGAGCCCCCCGTCGCTCATCTTGATCCGCGCGGCGGCCCGGGTGGGAAGGTCCCTGCCCGCCGCTCTCTTGTCCCGTCGCCCCTCCTCAAACGTCACGAGCAGCAATCCCTGAATGGCCTCCGGCTCCGCAAGTCTCTTGACCGTCACGTTGACGACAGTCTCATCGCCGTTGGCGGACACTCGCACTCCACGACGCATCACTTCGTCACCTGTGCCGGCGGCCTGATGGAGCGCGGTCGCCAACGCGTGCCGCAGTCCTTCCCGCGCCATGTCCAGCAAGTGGTGGGTCGGCGGGCCGGGAGCGGGTTCGAGATAGGCGCCCGTGTGCCCATGGATATACACCACCTCACCCCGGTCGTTCACAATGACCGCCGCCGGCGCATAGCGCACCACTAACAGTCGCTGGATCAGATCGGGAATCGAGGGTGGATGAGAGCGGGCGGCCATTGGCTCTCCCCCCCGCGCGGCTCGGTCGTGCCTTCCGTCAATCCACGGGGAAACCGTTCCAGGTCAGGAAACGTCCCAGGCTCGGCCGTCCGTTTGAAGAGCTTCCCTTTTCGATCAATAGCCGTAAAGAGCGACTCGAACCCGCCGATCGTCTCGGACGAGCCGAGAAACAGGATGCCGTTCGGCTTCAAGGCATAGTGGAACAGCGGCACCAGTTTTTGTTGCGCCTTCGCTTCCAAATAGATCAGCAGATTGCGGCAAGACAGGAGGTCCAGTTTCGTAAAGGGCGCATCGGTCAGGAGGTTATGTTTGGCAAACACCACCAAATCCCGAATCTCCTTCTTGACCCGGTAACTGCTGTCTTCCTTGGTAAAGAAGCGCTTCAAGCGATCCGATGTCAGGTCCCCGGCAATCCCGATGGGATAGAGCCCGGCGCGGGCGGTCTGAATCGCCTGGCTGTCCAGGTCGGATGCGAAGATCTGCAAGGCGAGGCGGAGCTTCCGCTGCGTGAGATATTCCACCAGGAGAATGGCCAACGAATAGGCTTCTTCTCCCGTGGAACAACCGGCCACCCACATGCGCAGGGCCGAGCCTTCGGGTTTCCCCTCGACGAGAGCGGGCAATCCTTTATGAACCAGCACCTCAAAGGCCTGGGGGTCGCGAAAGAAACTGGTCACCCCGATGAGCAGCTCCTGAAACAGGGCATCGAGTTCCGATGGATTGCCCTGCACAAACCGGAGATACTGCTTCAGGTCCTGAATTTGGTGCACATTCATCCGACGCTCGATGCGGCGGTGAATCGTGCTCTCCTTATACAGCGCAAAATCGGTTCCCGTTCGTTCACGCAAAAGTATGAATATCTTGTGCAATGCCCGAGACGCGTCACTTTCGGGAAGGGGCTGGACGGGCCTCAGAAGACTGCGCGCATAGGCGAGCAACGATTCCGGCATCTGGCCCGGCGGCTGCACAACATCGACCACGCCGGCGGCCATGGCGCTACGCGGCATGCCCTGATACTTGGCCGACTGGGGGTCCTGGGCAATCGTCATCCCGGACTCGGCCTTAATCGCTCGTAACCCCAGCGTTCCGTCAGTACCGGTCCCGGAGAGGATAATGCCGATCGCGCCCTGCTTTTGGTCTTCCGCGAGCGAGCGGAAAACGTAATCGATGGGCAGTGGGACTCGATCCTCCGCACGGGGCTCCATGAGGTGCAGTACACCGTGCAGGATCGCCAAGTTCGTGCCACCAGGCGTCAGGTACACATGATTGGGCTCGGCCTGCATCCCGTCGACCGCTTCGACCACCGGCATCGCCGTGCATTTACCCAGGAGGCTTGGAAGGAGACTGACATGGCCGGCATGCTGATGCGACACGACGACGAAGGCCATCCCGCTGTTAGGGGGCATGTGGCGGAAGAACTCCTCCATGGCTTCCAAGCCACCGGCCGAGGCGCCAATCCCGACAAAGAGTACACCCGACCGTTCTGAGACCGGAGCCTCCGACGGAGTAGGCGTTGCCAGAGGCCGCAGCGCTATAGCGGGGGGCCGCTTGATGCGATGTTGCCTGCCGACGGCCTTGGCTGCCAGAGGTTTTTTAGGAGTCTTCCGCGCCCCGACCACAAAATCTTCTCCTTAGGGGAAATAGGCCCCCTAGCATCATGCAATCTGAGACGGCGGTGGAGGTAGGTTAAATAGGGATCGCAGTCTAAGCTTTTTTTGTAAGTCCTACAAGGAGAAGCCTCGGGTACAGACGGGCCCTAGTAAGCTCTGGTCCGGAGAACTAGGGCGCCCCCCAGTTGCCCAGCAAATGGACCGGGCATACAACCATGATGCATTTCTACGAACGTTACCCTGACCGATGAGCGGCAGAGCAGAAACATACTCCTCGCGGTGATAGAGAGGCATGCATGGTCCCGACAGACTCTCTCGAATTGGCTATCCAGAAGGAACGCGGCCGGGTGTATCTCTGCACGCTCGATGAACTGTGCGCGCTGCTGCCCCACTTCTCCCCTGCCCAGGTCGCAGCCATGGTGGAACGCCTGACACAGGAAGGCTATTTTGGCGACATAACAGCTCTTGCGAACCGGGACACGAGAATCCGCATTGAGGCCCAAGCGGCGTACCTGCAATTGAACACCTGTTGAAGGGAGAATCCCGACACTCCATACCCGGACCTTGCGACGCCGAAAAAACTCATGGATGGACAACCGACCGCATTTCACCGTGCCAAAGCCACAAGGGAGAACGCGATGGCGACACAGACGAAGAAATCGGGTCGACTTTGGTCGATTGTTCTTGCTGCCGGTGAGGGCACGGGAGTCAATCCCTTCGTGTCTCGGTGGCTAGGCCGACCGCTACCCAAGGAATATTGCACCTTTGTCGGAGCACGATCCATGTTCCAGCACGCGTTGGACCGAGCGGTGCAGATCACCCCATCGGAACGTCTGATCGCCGTGGTGGCCCGCGAACATCATCAGGAAGCCTTCCGTCAACTCGACCGGAGAACGATCGGGGCCTTGTTGCTTCAATCGATGCACCAGGGCACGGCCGCGAGTGTCTTTCTGCCGCTCACCTATGTGCGGGAGCGTGATCCTGAGGCCACCGTCGTGGTCTTTCCTTCGGATCACTTTGTTTACCCGGAAGAGCGCTTTCTCGCGCTGGTGCAACGAGCGGTTTCGATCGCCGATCTCCTCCCGGACCAGCTCGTGTTGTTAGGAGCGGCACCGGACCGGCTCGAACTGGACTACGGCTGGATTCAACCTGGTCACCGACTACCCGATACGCCGGACGACGACGTGCGGGCCGTTCGATCACTAGTCGAGAAGCCCACTGCCGCCGAGGCCGATTCCCTGCTGCAGGCCGGCGGGTTCTGGAATACCAGGGCCTTTGCGGCGAAGGTACGTACGCTGTGGGAAATAGGCTGGAAATGTATTCCCCACCTCATGCCCCTCTTCGAACGGCTCGGACAGGCCATCGGTTGCCCGAACGAGGCGTTGGAGCTTGAGACGATCTACCGGAAAGTTTCCGCAGCCGACTTTTCCGATGTGCTGCGGCAAGTACCCGACCGACTGGCCATTCTCGAACTCACCGGAGTGCTATGGAGCGAATGGAATAGGCCGGAACGCATCGCCGAAACGCTTCGGAGGATCGACCGGCAACCGACGTTCCCCTTAACTTGTCTCGATCGTCCATTCATCCCCCTCACACGTCCGGCCACTGAGAACCGACACAGCCTGAGGGGTCAATCCATAGGAGAAAATCTCAATGACATCGCTGAGCAGGCCCTCCACCAAGCCAGGACGAAACACATCCCGCTCTCAGCAGCGGCAGCGCAAGGTGCCGCCGCAGGCATCGGACAGCCAAGACCTGCATGGCCTGATCTCGAAGCGAGCCTATGAGCTCCACGGTCGGCGCGGGTATCGGGATGGGTATGCGCTTGCTGATTGGCTTGATGCGGAGCGGGAAATTCTCAGTCAGACTCTGCCGGCCTAACAAGATCGCCGGGATTGTGCGCTCCTGCAGCCTCCCACGTGCCATATGGCTTGCTCATTCACGCGCCGGGGGCAAGCATTGCATGTCGCTCTGCTCAGCGGGGGGCACAACTTCCGTCAACCATAAACCCTCTCGACCTGTCGCTATTCGCGCCAGTCATCCATTGAACGGTGAGGTATCTGCCCCCATGTCGTCCCCTCACCTGCTAAGTCCGACTTCCCACCTCCTTGGCTAACCGTTTGTTCTTTCTACACCCCGCCCAGATGAGTCATCGAGGTATGCGACTTGCTGGCAAATGGATAGGACCATGCGCGCAGAGCGGGCCTGAATTTCCATCTCACAACGGTGGCTGACGGATGTCTTACATAGGCGTCAATATAGGTGCCCTCACGGTAAAAGTGGCAGCCATACGGGGCAACACCCGAAGCGCCACGGTCCTCGCGCATCAAGGCCGTCCGCTCGAGATCCTCAAGGAGGTACTCGCCCGCCCGGAATTCGCCGATGCGGAGTATTTCGGCGTGTCGGGTCAGCTCGGGCATATTTCTGAAGTCGCCGCGATTCAGCGGGCGCTCCGCGAAGTGGACGGGACATTTGATGCGGTGGCCTCGCTCGGCGGAGAGTCCTTTCTGGTCTACCTCCTCGTCAATAACAAGATGACGAATGTCTTGTCTCACAATAAATGCGCGGCGGGAAGCGGCGAGTTCTTCGTGCAGCAGATCGGCCGGATGGGACTCGAGATGGACGAAGCCATCAGGCTCTCATTCAGCGGCAAGGTCGTGCCGCTGGCGTCGCGCTGTTCGGTGCACTGCAAATCAGACATCACCCATAAGCTGAACCGCAACGAGGCCACGGCCGAGGACATCCTCCACACGCTGCACGACAGCATGGCTAACAAAATCATTGCCTTATTGGAGAAGGGAGTTCGCGCGCCGAAGCGAGTCCTGCTGATCGGCGGTGTGACCCGCAACGACGCCATGCTGGCGGCGCTGCGGGTCAAAATGCCGGACACCGAGTTTGTCGTGTTGCCGGAGAGTCCCTGGTTCGAAGCTTGGGGCACGGCCTTGCTCGCACGCGACGTCCCGCGTGAGCGATCTCCCAAGATTGCAGCCCAGCCTAATCTGGGGCATCTCCCGCCGCTCCATCTCTATGGTGAACGGGTGCAAGTGATCGCCACTCCGTCCCGGCAGGCTCCTCCTGACGGACCGCTGGTCCTGGGAGTGGATGCGGGATCGACGACGACCAAGGCTATCCTGCTCGACCCATCGACGCACGCCGTGGTGGCCTCGCATTACGGACGCACCAAGGGGAATCCCGTGGCGGCCACACGTGAGTGCCTGCAGGCGCTCATCGAGCAGGTGGGCAATCGCCCGATCGGCTTGATCGGCACGACAGGCTCGGCCCGGGAACTGGCCGGCGCCTACCTCGGCACCGAACATGTCTATAACGAGATCTCGGCCCATGCAGCGGGCGCGACGCATTTCGCTCCGGATGTGGACACGATCTTCGAAATCGGCGGGCAGGACTCCAAGTACATCTATCTGCGCAATGGCGTGCCGATCGACTATGCCATGAATAACGCCTGTTCGGCGGGCACAGGCTCCTTCCTGGAAGAAAGCGCCCACAGTGATCTCGGCATCACGGTCTCGGACATCGCCGACCTGGCGATCTCCGCTCAGTCCCCGGTCCACTTCAAGGCGACCTGCGCGGCCTTCATCAATTCCGATATTCGTCTCGCCCAGCAACAGGGCCACCCCCGCGATAACATCGTCGCCGGACTGGTCTATGCCATCGCCGGCAATTATCTCAATCGCGTCAAAGGGCCTCGCTACGTGGGGAAGAAAGTGTTCCTGCAAGGCGGCGTCGCCCTGAATCGTGCCATCGGCCATGCGTTCGCCCACAGTGTCGGCCGCCAGGTCGTGATCCCGCCCAGTCCGGAATTGCTCGGCGCGCTGGGAGTCGGGCTCCTCGCCCTGAAACGATCCGGCGCGGCGTTGGATCACACCGTCGATCTGAATACCCTCGGCGCACCGGAGATGAAACTCGTCGGCCGGTTTACCTGCGGGGCCTGCAAGATGTACTGCAGCATCGATCGGTTCATGGTCGCCGGACGCCGGTTCCCCTTTGGGGGCCGCTGCAGCCTGTACGAGAATGTCTGGAAGCGAAAGGCCCGCACGGCTGGTGTGACGGACCTGGTCGAGAAGCGGGCCGAGGTGCTCTTTCAAGTCACCCCCACCCCGCCCGCCGCCACGCCCAGACACGAACGGATCGAGTGCACCTCCTGGGGTGTGGGGCCCGCCTACGAAAGCGCAAAAGCGTTTGTGCGGGAGTCCCTGGGCCGTTCCAACGGCACCGCGGTGGCGAGCGACCCACGCATCGGCATTCCCAGAGCCCTGACGACGCATTCACTGTTCCCGCTCTATTCAACATTCTTTACCGGCATTGGAATGGACGTGGTGCTGTCCGATGTGGATCCACGAGGCGACCTCACCTCCAATTCAGGGTTTTGTTTTCCCGCGCAGATCGCCCACGGTGCGGTCCTCGACCTCATCCGCCGAGGCATCGGGCTCATCTTCATCCCACAGGTCATGCGCATGCCTCACTCGAACCATTGCCGGGAGTCGTACCTCTGTCCGATCACCCAGGCAGAGCCCTATTTTCTGGCCAAAGCGTTTCCGGGTAGCCGTCTCCTTTCGCCGGTGTTGGATTTCACCAACGGATACGACACCTGCTCTGCCCTGGTGGACACGGCCGTCCAGGAACTGGGAATCGAATGGGAGCTGGCGGAGAATGCCTGGGCGGCGGCCGTACGTGCACAAACCGCAGCCGAGCGCACCCTCAGTGAGCTGGGGAACCGGGCGATCGAGAAAGCGATCGCGGCGGGCACACCGGCCATCCTGCTGGCTGGCCACAGCTACAACGCCTTCACCCCGGAAGCATCGCAATCGGTGGGCAAAAAACTTTCCAGCATGGGGGTGCCGGTGATCCCTGCCGACTGCCTGCTGCCCGTCGGAGAGGGCCCATCGTCCTGGCACTTTGCGAATCAAATCTTGAATGCCGTTGAGATTGCGAAGCAGCATTCCAACCTCTTCCTGCTGAGCGTCAGCAACTTCAGTTGCACCATCGATGCATTCACCCATTCCACCCTCGCCTCCGAGATGGGGTCGAAACCCTATCTCATCCTCGAGATCGACGCGCACACCGCCGATGCCGGAGTCCAAACGAGGCTGGAGGCTTTTCTCGACATCATCGGCAATTACCGGGACGCCCACCGCAGCAGCGGTGAGTCTTTCACGCCCTGCCGGCTCATCTCGGACGGCCGAATCATCCGATCCAATGGTGAAGAAATTCAGCTGACAGACCCGCAGGTCAAGATTTATTTCCCCAACTTCTCCCCGTACCACACCCAGGCCGTAACCATGGCCACCCGCTGGCTCGGCCTGCATCCCGGCACGCTCATGCCGCTGGACCGCTCTCAACTCGACCGGGGCCTTCAATACACATCAGGCCGTGAATGCCTCCCCCTGCCGATCTGCATTGGACAGCTCCTCCAGGTCAACGAGCAACGCCGGCCCGGTGAGGTCGCGGGATTCTATATGTTACGGGGCGGAGCCCCTTGCGTGAGTGACGCCTACATCGGCTACTTGGAGCGGTTTATCGCCGAACAGCGAATAGCGGACCTATTCCTTTTCGATCCACGGGAAGAAAACCGGTATCTCGGTTTTGACAAGGAGCGGCTGACGCGGTCGTTCGCTCCCGCCATCATCCTCGGGGATGTTCTGGTGGAAATTGAGCATGTGCTCCGTGTGGTAGGGACTCCGGGCAGCATCGATCAATTCAAGGAGGAGTGGCAGCGCTTCATCGGGAATGCGCGATCGCCGGAGGAATTCAATGCGGCCTTGCCTGCATTCGCCGATCGCCTGGCGCACCTGCCGCGCACCGGAGATCCGTTGACCTGCCCCCGGGTCGTCGTGGCGGGAGACTTTTTCACACGGTTCAGTTCGTTTTTCATGGATGGCGTGCGCGACCTCTATGCCGGACGAGGCATCATCCTGAAGCCGGTCGATCTGAGCGATCTTTTTCTCTACCTCGCCTATGACGAGATGGCATGGACCGCCAGGAATTGGGATCTCAAACCGGGAGGCCTCGCGTTCGCCAAGGCCTGCACCAGGATCTTCGAGCCGGAAGGAAAACAGTACATTCAGCAGTGGCTCGGCCATCAGATACTTCAGGGTGTCGAGGAACATTACCGCGGGATTTTTCAGAAGACCGGCCTCCTGGTGTCGGGACCGAACAGCGCGTCCACCGTCTTTCACAAGGGCGCCGAACACGTGTCCCACACGATCTGGGGGGAACTCCTCCCCACGATCGGCAAGGGACTGGATGCGGCGCGTGAGGGCTATGACGGACTCATCATCATCGGCCCATTCAATTGCCTCCCCTACCGGATTTCAGAAGCCATTCTCAAGCCGCTCAGCATCCAGCAACGCATGCCCATTCTCACTTACGAGAGCGACGGCTACGCCGTCTCTCCGTCAGTGCTCAGGCAAGTAGACGTGCACATTCAACAGGTACTCGAGCATGCAGCCAGACAGCCTGTCACGCAAGTTTGAGAGGCCGGGAGACCGGGGCCTGAGGTGACGACGAGGATCGGGAGGTCGACATTGCAGAAATTCGAAGCCCGCATAATGCGCCTATCCTCTCTGGTCCGAGCAATCGCCGCAGGACTGGCAGTCGGACTGCTGTTCATCGGCAATCCTGGCGCGGCGACAGGCGTCGAAGCTCCGACCACCGCCGTCCGATCGACGCTCGACGCCGTCATCCATATCCTTGAAGACAAGAGGCTGAAGGCGCCAGACCAGTTGAAGCATCGACGGCGGCTGCTGGAGAACGTGATCGGAGAACGGTTCGATTACGAAGAGATGTCGAAACGGACGCTGGCCGCACATTGGAAACCGCTCAACCAAGCTGAACGACAGGAGTTTGTGCAGCTTTTCAAAGCGTTTCTCTCGGATCGCTATGCCGCCAGGATCGAGGGTTATTCAGGCGAGAAAATCTCTTATCTCTCCGAACGACTGTCGAACGGCTATGCCGAAGTGAGAACCAGGATGGTCTCAGCCAAACTGGATGTGCCGATGGACTATCGCCTGATCGCCCGTGACGGGCAGTGGTATGCCTATGACGTCATCGTCGACGGAGTCAGTCTCGTCATGAACTACCGCAGCCAGTTTACCCACATTATTGCGGATTCCTCGTTTCAAGAATTGTTGCGCCGGCTCCGGGAAGGTACGGCCACGGAGGAGAAGTCCAAGACGTAACGCCCGGCTCGTGGTGGACAATCACTCAGGAGACAGCACGACAGGCTCCAGGGGGAAATTACGGAAATTTCCGCAATCCGACTCGTCCTGCCAGTTCATGTACCTTCTCGTGGATCGATTCGTTGTTATACGACTGGATGTCGCCGAGGGCCATGCAGTAATCGGTCAAGGCTTCGAGCCAGCGCTGTTGATTCTCACAGGTCACCGGCCCCTCGCGGGCCTCTGCGATGCGCATCGCCGCATCCTTGAGTTTCGCTGCGGCGGCCTCCAGATGTTTGGGCACAGACATCATGTCCTCCCTCTCTTCAGATCACCGCACCTCCCGGAAATGAACCGGTGAGGTGCCATCCCGCCTACGCCAGACCACCCGCCCTCCTTTTCAATCTTGCGCTTCTGTGACACAGCTTCCGCCTGCACCACGTTCTTGCGATGGGCGCAGATCCCGTGACCGTACAACCGGACAGGTTCCAGCTGTCCACAGAGCAGACCATGCCAGGGCTTTTCGTACGGCGGTTTCTCCTCTGTTTCGCTCTCGGGCTTCATTCCTGTGCGTTCCTCTACCTTTACCGTGATGCCCTCCCTCTTCTCTTTCTTCTCAAAAGCCGAGGGTTCCGCGGACATCGTCGAAAAAGAACCCGTCAGGAGGCGATGTATCGTTCCAGGTGCCGAATGAGCGCTTCCTTCTCGTCGATCATCAGTGCAACCATGTCGCGCAGCGAGACGATTCCGATGAATTCCGCCCCCTCGAAGACCAGCAGGTGTCGGCATCGATGTCCCTTCATCAGATCCAGACACCAGCTCGCGGTATCGGTGGGCTGGACTTTGATCGGGTCCGTGGTCATCACGTCCTTGATCTGGACCTTTTCCGGGTCCTTCCCCTTTCCAACAACGTTCATCACCAACTCACGCTCCGTGAACAGACCTCGAATCCCGGACGAATTGGTGACAACCACGGACCCAATGAATTCCTCAGTCATGAGTTTGGCCGCATCGAGAACGGATTTGTTCTCATCGATGGTGGCGACTCGCCGCACGATTTTCGACGCGATCGTCATGGTCACACGATCCTCCCTCCCTACCCCTGCCTGTACAGCGGGGGTATCGATCCAAAGCATGAAGTAGACCCACTGGAACGTGAACTGCCAGCCCGCGTTGAACCCCTCTGCCATTTACGGCCAGCTGCTGGCGAAAACATATCGCGTTGCCTTCTTTCTATACCGTGGGGACCTCCAGTACATAGAGTTCCCCTTTCATGCGCTCATGGAGATCGCAGTGGAACGGAAAGCTCCCGGGCCTTTCGGTGCTGAACCGGATCACCAGGGTCTTCCCAGGATTCACGTAGAATCCTTCCACGCCTTTCCCATACGTCACAATCTGATCGTCTTCCCCGGAGACGAGGAGCCCGATGAGCATCGATGACGTAACGCCGTGGCGGACCTGGTCTCGATTCTCCAAGACGATCTCGATGGATGTCCCTACCTGGAGGGGGCCACCTTTGGCCAGAAAGAAGGTACGATCCTCAATGACGATCTCAATCCGCTGCTCGTGGCTTCCTTGGATCTGGGATCGAGCCTCTTTCGGGCTTGGTGCCACGCCCGTACCGAGCAGCGCCATGATGCTGATAGCCGCGCCAAGGAAGGGGAGATAGATTCTCATGGTGCACCTCGCTCGATTGGGGAGACCCGTCCTCATCGTTCGTTCTCTGAATCCCATCGCGTCACCGCCCGAGCGACCGTCGAACATTCCGGTCGGCGTGACCGTTTTCGACCCGATCGTCATGGGTACGACACCTTCGTTATACTCCTCCCAGCCGGCGATCGATGGGAACGTAGGCTCGGCCGTGCTGTCCGTCATAGATCTGGTCCGGTCGGAAGAGCTTATTGTCCTTGATCTGTTCCAGCCAGTGAGCTAACCAGCCGCTCACCCGCGCCATCGCGAAAATGGTCGGGAAAAAGTCTTCATCGAGGCCCATCGTTTTGTAGAGCACGCCTGAGTAGA
>JAHFEW010000019.1 GCA_023248215.1 Nitrospira sp. | reverse complement strand
TCCTCTGAATGTGGAAGCAACGACATTGCTTCCGTTGAGGTGGTGAAAGAGAGATTCCCGCCCTTCATATGGAAGATGGTGCTGGGTGAATGTGCCAGTGGTTCTGTCTCTCCGTGAGAGAGTTTCTCAGCAGGGATCGTCAGATAGATCACCTCCAATTTGAATCATATGGGCATCACCGTATACCTGGATACTGCTCTATGGAATGACTTGGCTGAAGGAAGAGTCGAGGGATCGAGGTTTGAGCAGGCAGTCAAAGCGAGGAAGGTCGTTCCAGTCTTGTCATTCATTCATCTTATGGAATTCGCTCAAACAAATTCGACATATCGGCAGGCAGTCACAGATTACATCGATCGTGTGATTGCCAGCGCAGAGCCGCTTTGGATCAAGCCTCTTCCTCCTGTTGCTAAATCCGAACTAACATATGCTTTCTTGAGGTTCGCAGGGATCGACCCAGGACCCGTAAAGATTTTTGAGCATGCGCTTGTTGATGTGCTAACGGCTCATATGCCTGGTTTGGATAAAGCCGAAGCGCGCACTTACAAGGTAACGAGGCTCGTCGAGGTCATGAGCGGCCTCGAGAAATTCAAAGAACATCAATCGTTCAAAAAGGATTTTGTGGTGCCACAAATCGCAAGGTTGCAGTACCTTCGGTTCGGAGGCAAGTTAGAAATTTCACCATGCGATGTAGAATATGTTGGTAACATTCTCGCAGACTTGCCTGGACATTTGACGACCCCTAATGGTGTCACAATTGAGATTTTGCCGGAGATTCGCGGAAACTTTTTGTCTCAACTTAGATGGGAGGACTGTCCTGCCATCGAGCTGCGAGTTGCTATGATGCGGGGCCTTGCCTTCGGTGACGGTCGCGGGCTTCCTTCTGATTTTGAGGACTTGTTTCACGTTTGCCCGGCGCTTGCCTATTGTGATGTCACATTTGGGGATAAGAAAACCTATGCTGCCATTAAAAGAGGACGCGGTTCAAAGTTGCCAAGAAAAAATGGTGAGTTTGCAGCCTGGGTCAGTTCATTGTGATCAATTTATCCCGAAGCGAAACACGGTGGCCCCTGCGGCAGACAGGGGCCACCGATCTTTCTATCGAGAAGCGGAGATGCCCGCCTCCCGTGAGGCGCCCCTGCTAAGAAGCGCCTGGATCCCACACATCATTGCTCCAGTAATCACACCCGCCTGAACCACAGAGTGGGCCCCCTTCATAGGGCGTGTTCACTGAGAAGTCCGGGACGCTGATGGGACGTTCGGTGTCGATCCCCAGCTCGATGGGCGAATTCAACGCGGTCGATTCGTTCGACCCGTTCGGCCTGACGCTCAAGACGAAGTTGTAGATCTCGTCTGCCGCCACGTCATTGATGCCGTGCCGTCGATCCATCAACATCTTGAGGAAACGGTCGGTTTCCATCTTGGCGATCTGCTGATCTCCCCGGTCCAGACCTGCCTTGATGCGGTCGAGTTTCTGGAAGTAGGGGGCGAAATCCGAGGTGGGGTAGTTCGCTTTCTCGAACGCCACCATGTTCCACACGTCGTCAACCCAAGCCTCGCCGGCTAGTGCCGTGCCACCGCACAGGAGCGCGAGGGCGCAGCTTACCGGCAGCACCAGTCGCATGGTGTGTTGTAGGTTGTTCCAGTTCATGATGCACTCCTTTCGGAGCTTATGGTTCGTCAGAACCTCTCGACTTCAGCGATTTGTTTTGTCAGCCGCAAGAAGCTGATCGGTCCTTGCGTGCCGCGAACGGAAACGGCGGTGACCTGGCCTCTGAGCCGGATGCGTGGACCATGGTAAGGGTCTCTTCTGCGCGTGTGGCCGGAACGGATTGATTGTACGAGGGGGAGGAGGTGTGCACCATTCCCGATGAGAGTGATTTAGCCTACACCGTTTAGGCGATGAACAATGGATGGATTCTTTCGCGTGACCTGCCGATTCGCGCGGATCAGGCGCTGGATATGCCCGGCAGTGAGCGGGATCACTGTGGTACAGTAAAAAAAGAATACCTGTGTCATCGACTCACGGGAGAAGCCATGACGACTTCGAGCCATCACCCCCTCTCGCTTTCGGCGTTCGATATTTCGGCTGAGCGCGGATTCCTCCCGACGACCGATCCTCTGGACCAGCTTCCTGATGAGCCAGTCCTGAACCAGCTCGGCGCGGAGCTTCCGAAGTTCCTCACCGCTCGACAGTTCAGGCACTTCATTCAGGACCGCAAGGAGGTCCTGGGGGCGGTGGCCGATGATTGGGGGCTCGATGCGTTTCGTTGCACGATGCGCACCCTGTCCTTTGCCGGGCACGCCTATGTGTGGGAAGATCCCGACCATCCCGCTTCCCGCCTGCCGGCGAGTCTGGCGTTGCCCTGGTATAGCGTCGCGCAACAGCTTGGCCGGCCCCCGGTCCTCTCCTATGCCTCCTATGCGCTGCACAACTGGCGTCGACTTGATCCGCAGAAGCCCATCGAACTGGGGAATATCGTGCTCCTGCAGAACTTTCTCGCTGGCCTCGATGAAGAATGGTTCATCCTCGTGCATATTGAAATAGAAGCGGAAGCGGGACCGGGTTTAATGGGGTTGGTCCAGGCTCAGAATGCCGCGCAGGAGAATAGGGAAGAAGACGTGCTACAGGGATTACGCGCTCTTGCTACCGCGCAGGAAGCGATGCGTGAGACCCTCCTCCGAATGCCGGAACGATGCGACCCCTATATCTACTACAGCCGGGTGCGGCCCTACATTCACGGCTGGAAGAACAGTCCGGCGTTACCGCAGGGGTTGGTCTATGAAGGAGTCGCAGCCTACGAGGAACGTCCGCAACAGCTTCGCGGGGAAACCGGCTCACAAAGCTCGATTGTTCCATCTCTGGATGCCGGTCTTGGGGTCCGCCATGCCGACGATCCGCTGACCCAGTACCTTGAGGAGATGCGGGACTATATGCCGCCGCGCCACCGGGCGTTTCTGACTGCGCTGGAGGCACGGGTGGATGGGCAGCAGCGTCCCCTGTTGTACGGGTATGCCCGCGATCGTAAAACGACGCATCCTGAATTATGGAAAGCCTTCTGTGTGTGCGTGGAGTTACTCGCGCAATTCCGTGAGATTCACATCGACTACGCCGAGCGGTACATTTTTCGGCAACATCAATCTCATGCGAGTAACCCGACAGCCGTCGGCACAGGCGGCACGCCGTTCATGCCCTACCTGAATAAGCACCTCGAAGAGACGAAGCGCTTTGTTCAGGACTGAGAGATTCGCCCGCTAGAGAAATTCTGTGGGGCAGTGGAATAATGGAGCTGGACTTCGTACACTCCTCTCGTCTTTGTTTGAATCTATGCGAAAACCCGGCGAGCCAATCTATCTACGGATTCATCTGATCTCGCTGGCGTTGGTCATCATGGCCACGGTGGCGTTGCCGCGTTTGGTTGAGTTCTTCGTCGGTCCGCTGAGTTTCGGCACCCGCGCCCTGGCGGGTCTGGGTATTGCCGTCGCCGGCGGGATCGCGTTGTATCTGCGCTACAACCCCTCCGCCCGCAATGAACCGTAGCAGGATGTTGAAAAAATCCGCCAGCTTCGCGTTCGACAGCCGTGAAGCGTGAAGCGTATCTCGTCTGGGAACCATAGCCGATGCGCACTCAGAGACGAACGACGCTTCACGAACGACGAGCGAAGAGGACGGCCTTTTTGACCATCCTGCATTGGCCCCGCTAGTCTCCTGGCCTCGTGATCGCCTAGCCACGTTGTCCCGCGTCGCATTCGATATCCCTCATCCACAGTGGGGGAAGTTGTCCAGCCCGTTGCGTCGATCGCCTGATATGATGAAGGTACGCCTCGCCCATGGAGTAAGCACCATGGTGTCTCGCAGGTATGTGCGCAGCGGGTTGATGGCCGGTCTGTTGTCCTGGTCGCTCCTCATCCTCTGTCCTCCATCGACCGAGGCAGAATGGTATGTCGCCGGTCAGCTGGGGGTGAATTTTGCCGATCCTCTTCGAAATGTCCGGGGGACCGGCACGCTCGCCGGTCTGGATGCGCCCAATTTCAATCTGAAAACCAGCCCCGCCTTCGGCGGCAAGCTCGGATTCTTCCCCAACCATGGACTGTTCGGGTTCGAATTGGATGTGTCCTACAGTGCTCCGCATATCAAGAACCTTGACGATGTGCCGGGCATTCATCTTACGGTAACCAACATCGGAGCCAATGTGCTGTTGCGGTATCCGGGCGTGACCTGGCAGCCCTACATCGGCGGCGGTCCGGCCTTGCTCGTGGCACGTCTCGGGCGTTCCTCGACGACGGAGAGTGATACGCAACTGTCGTTTGGTGGGAATGTCCTGGTCGGCATTCGGGCGTTCGTGACTCCGAGAGTGGCGCTATTTACCGAATACAAATACACCGACTCCACCTTTCGTTTTGGCGGGGCATTTGGGCCGGTGGGGGGATTCGACGCGACCTATCGGGCACATCAATTGTTCATGGGAGTGTCCTACCATTTCTAGGAGGGTGCAGCCATGACTCGATCCACACGCTGTCTTATGGCCCTCTGTGCCATGTTGCTGGCGACGGCCTGTGCCCAGTCTGTTCATCAAACAGAGCGGCTAACCAGGAGCGACTTTGCCGTCGATCCCGGCTATGCGGGCGATCAGTCCTATTCCTATTGGCCCGGCCCCGGATATGGCACTGGGTATGGGATTGGATATGGAGGCGGCTATTGGGGGAATCCGTTCGGGTACTATGGCTATCCGTACGGGCCTCTCGGTTATGGGTGGTACGGCGGATATGGTGGCTTTGGTGGGGCGCGTCAGCCGTCAGGTTTGCATGGGCCGCGTCCTACACCACCGGCTCATGCGCCGCCGCAATTCAAGAAAAAGTCCTGAGCCGGTTTCTCAACCTGGGCCGGCTGTGGTCGCCCCTTTTCTCCCGGTCCATCTAGATCCATCTAATCGACGGTCCCGGAATCGATCCCCGTAGGGTCTCAGCCGCCTGCCGTTGGCAGGAAACATATTTCCGCCTGTTTGACACAATCTTTGAGGCTGTGATAACTTCGCCACCTCGTCCCGGCTTGTCCGGCGTACCTACACCTCGCTCCCATCCGTGAATGGGGGCCGTTGCCCAGGAGGATTCTGCATGGAACTCTACGAGTCCCTGTTCATTATTCGTCCGTCGTTAAGCGACGAAGACACCACTGCGCTGATTGAAAAGATGAAGGGCACCGTCACCAAGAACGGTGCCTCGCTCGTGCGGGCTGAGAACTGGGGCCGAAAAAAGCTCGCCTACGAAATTAAGCGTGAGCGAAAAGGAACGTACGTCTACTTCTACTTCCAGGGGCCGGGGGCGGTGATCGCAGAACTGGAACGTTCCTACCGACTCGAAGACTCGATCATCAAATTTCTCACCGTGAAATTGGAGCAGGAGCCTGCTCCACCGAGAGGTGCACCCGTGCCGGCACCGCAAGGAGCCACCGTTGGCGGGGTTCAATAAAGTCATTCTGGTCGGGAATCTGACCCGCAATCCCGAGTTGCGTTATACGCCGAGCGGGACGCCGGTCGCCAGCTTCGGTTTGGCGACAAGTCGGCGCTTTAAGCAGGCGGATGAACTCAAGGAAGAAGTCTGCTTCATTGACATCGTGGTGTTTGGCAAGCAGGCGGAACATTGCGGACAGTATCTGAGCAAGGGCAACGGCGTGATTATCGATGGCCGGCTCCAGCAGCGTCGTTGGGAGACGGAGGACGGCCAGAAACGCAGTAAGCACGAAGTCGTGGCGCAGGGTGTGACCTTTCTGCCGAAACGAGGCGAGGCCGGAGGCGAGAGCGGCGGCCCGCACGAAGAACCCTCATACGAAGACGAACAGTCGTAGCAGACGGAGGCGAGCATGGAACGAGGAGAACGTGGTAATGGCGGGGGCGGAGGCGGCCGGTTTTTTCAACGCCGTAAGCCGTGCCGATTTTGCGTCGATAAAGCGCCGATCGATTTTAAAGATGTCGGTCTGTTGCGGAACTTTTTGACGGAACGCGGACGGATTGTGCCGCGGCGCATCTCCGGAAATTGTCTGCAGCACCAGCGCGTATTGACCGTGGCGGTGAAGCGGGCGCGCCAGATCGCCTTGGTCAGTTTTGCCGAAGAGCGATAGGGCGAAGGATAGAACTTGGTGAGTCTTGGATCAGGTGGCCGAGCGGCCTATCTCTCGCTCTGTTCGGAGACGGCATTCCCCACTGTGACGGTGCCCATGGATACGCTCAACCCAGCGATCGTCGATATCGCCCCGGAGGGGCTATCTCTGTCGTGCATGGCCACTGGACCGCAGCTCGGCTTGAACGAGCCGGAGGAGAAGTTTCAGGGGCCGCTCATGATCCACCTGGACCTTGTCCAGCAGGAAGGCCCCATTACGGTCACCGGAACCTTGGAGGGGACGGCTATCCGTCAATGTGTCCGTTGTCTCACGGATTTTTCCGATCCGCTCGTCGTCTCTCTCTATGCGGAGTTTGTTCGGCAGCCCGGTGAGACCAGTAAGCCGGCTGCGGCGGAACAGGGCCGGAGAAGTTCCAAGCGCGCCGCTCAGCCGGTTGAGCCCGTTGAAGAGGCGGAGGAGGAAGACGAGGTGTACCTCTATCAGGGAGACCACCTCGATCTGGCTCCGATGGTGCGCGAACAGGTCATTTTGGCTGCTCCGATGCAGCCGTTGTGTCGAGAAGACTGTCTTGGACTTTGTCCGCAATGCGGGCAGAATCTCAACGATCGTCCCTGTGCCTGTCCTCCGGCGCCGGGGCCGAGCCCGTTTCGTGTGCTGCGAGGGCGCCAGTCGAAAGGTGGAAACGCATAGTTTGTTAACCGGGTCATGTGCCCGTTGAAGGAGTCGTCATGGCAAATCCAAAACACAAACATTCACGGTCCCGGCGAGACATGCGGCGAACGGCCAAGACGAGACTGGTTCCCCCTGGATTTTCGGTCTGCCCGCAGTGCCACGAGTTAAAACTGCCTCACTATACGTGCATGAATTGCGGGACCTACAAGGGAAAGGCCGTCATCGTCGTCGAGGAATCCTAACCGCATTTTCTTTTCCAGACGTGATTCGGATACAATTGTCCACCGTGATCACGATCCGACGCTATGTGACGCGTGAGGCCGTTCAGGTCCTAGCCGGCAAGGCGTCTCTACACGACTCTTCACCTCTCTATCCGTGGACCGCTAACCGCACATGAAGATTGCCGTCGATGCGATGGGCGGAGACCACGGACCAGCCCCGGTCATTGAAGGCGCGATGCAAGCTGCGCAAGAGCTGGGTGTTGGCGTCATCCTGGTCGGCAAAGAAGACGAGCTGACTGCCGCGTGCCGGAAACTCAACTGCACCGACTCGCGCATTACGATCCGCCACGCACCGCAGGTGGTGGAGATGCATGAGTCGCCGGCTGCGGTGGCTCGGAGAAAGCGAGACTCGTCGATTTGGGTGGCGACGGAGCTCGTGAAATCCGGGGAAGCCGACGCGGTGGTGAGTCCGGGCAATACCGGCGCGAGCATGGTCGCCTCCTTCTTCGTACTGGGATTGACCAAAGGGGTGGAGCGCCCGGCGATCGCCACGATGTTGCCCACACTAACGGGGAGCGCCGTGATGCTCGATGTCGGCGCCAATGTCGATTGCACGGCGCAGCACCTGGAACAATTCGCATTGATGGGAAACGAATTTGCCAAGCATCTCTATGCCAAGCCGAATCCGCGCGTCGGGCTCTTGAGCATCGGAGAAGAGGATACCAAGGGAAATGAAGTCACCAAAGAAGCCTTCAAGCTGCTGAAGGCCAGTCCGCTGAACTTTATCGGCAACATCGAAGGGCGGGAAGTCTACAGCGGCAGTGCGGATGTGGTGGTCTGTGACGGGTTTATCGGCAATGTGGCCCTAAAAATTTCTGAAGGCGTCGCCGAAGTTATCAAGAAGTTGCTCATGAAGGAGCTCTCGGGTTCATGGCTCGGTCGGTTAGCCTACCCATTGATTGCGGGGCCCTTGTTGAATCTGAAACGAAAAATCGACTATGCCGAGTTCGGCGGCGCCCCTCTGCTCGGCGTGAATGGGACGACCATCATCTGCCACGGCCGTTCATCTGCCAAGGCTATCAAGAATGCCATTCGTCGGGCGAAAGGCCTGGCCGAGACCCGGCTGGATGAGCTGATCCAGCGCGATATCGAAGAGGGCCTCGCACGGCACCAAGACGAGCGACCGGAAGGGAAGCAGGCGTGATACGGGCGCGAATCACCGGGACTGGGTCCTATGCACCCGAACGGGTGATGCCCAATGCCGAGCTGGAGCAGCTGGTCGCGACGTCCGATGACTGGATTCGGGAACGGACCGGGATTCGTGAACGTCGCATCGCGGCCGAGGGACAGGCCTGCTCCGATCTGGGGCTGATCGCGGCAGAGCGCGCCTTGAAGGCGGCGGGTGTGTCGGCCGGCGAGCTCGAGATGATTCTCATGGCGACATGCACGGGGGACATGCCGCTGCCCTCGACCGCCTGCCTGCTCCAGCACCGACTGGGCGCTACCCGTGCTGCCGCCTGTGACATTTCTGCCGCCTGCTGTGGGTTCGTCTACGCGCTTGGCGTGGCCGATGCCTATATCCGAACCGGCATGCGGCATGTTTTGGTCGTGGGATCGGAAGTGATGTCCGCGATAACCGATTGGACGGATCGCAATACCTGCATCCTGTTCGGGGATGGCGCAGGCGCGGCGGTGGTGAGTGCCTCAGAGGGCGAACGCGGCGTCCTGTCCACCCATTTACATTCGGACGGGAGTCTCAGTGATCTGATCGTGGTGCCCGGCGGCGGGACGCGGATCCCTCCATCGGATCAGATGCTGACCGAGCGGTCGCAGTACATCAAGATGAAGGGCAATGAAACGTTCAAAGTGGCGGTGCGGACCCTTGAGGACGTCGCGCGAGAGACGCTTGCCGCGCATCACCTGTCTGTGGACGACCTCGATCTGTACATCCCCCACCAAGCCAATCTGCGGATTATCAAGGCCGTGGCGGAGCGCCTCGGGCTTCCACTGGAAAAAGTGGTTTTGAATATGGATAGATACGGCAACACCTCCGCAGCCTCGATTCCCATTGCGCTGGACGAGGCGCTGCGGGACGGACGGGTGCGGGACGGGCAGCTGGTGATGTTGGGGGCATTCGGGGCGGGTTTAACCTGGGCCTCGGCATTGATTCGCTGGTAGCTGCAAGATGTCCGGCGGGTGAGACGTTCTGAAGGGCGGACGCGTCCGAGTCGTCCAGCTTTTTCCCGTTGACTTTGAACGTGGTTTCTACGATACCTTACGCGGTTATGACGACTTCAGGCATTGGGTTTCTTTTCCCCGGACAGGGGTCGCAGTCCGTCGGAATGGGGCGTGGGTTGTACGACGCGTTCCCGACGGTGAAGGCGGTCTACGAGGAGGCCTCTTCGATCCTCGGGTACGATGTCGCGCAGCTCTGCTTCGAAGGTCCGGCCGAACGGCTGAACCTGACGGAACATACCCAGCCGGCGTTGTTGGTCAGCAGCGCGGCCGCGCTCAAGGCGTTGGAGCCGGCAGGGCTGACCGCGGTAGCCGTCGCGGGCCATAGTCTGGGTGAGTACTCGGCGGTGTATGCGGCAGGCGGGTTTTCTTTTCGTGATGCGGTGGTCCTGGTGCAGAAGCGAGGCCGGTATATGGCCGAAGCTGTGCCTCCTGGGGCCGGGCTGGTCGCCGCATTGCTGGGGCTCTCTGCTGATGTCGTCAAGGCGGTCTGTCAGGAGGCGGCCTCCGTCGGCGTAGTAGCCGCGGCCAACTTCAATTCTCCTGGGCAGGTGGTCATTGCGGGAGAGAAGGCGGCGGTCGAACGGGCGATTGAGATTGCCAAGGCGAAGGGCTGTAAAAAAGCGATTCCACTACCGGTGAGTGTGCCGGTCCACACGCCGTTGATGCAGCGTGCGGCGGACAGGCTGGCCGCGGAGTTCGATGGGGTGACCTGGAGGGACCTGACCGTACCGCTGGTGAACAATGCGGAGGCCGTGGCCCTGCAGCGCTCCGCAGACATTCGGGCTTCTTTGGTTCGGCAGCTGCCGTCGTCGGTGCGGTGGGAAGAATCGGTGCAGACGATGGCCCGGCTTGGCGTCATGACGTTCGTTGAAATTGGGCCGGGAACCGTCCTGGCGGGGTTGGTGAGGCGGATTCTTCCAGGTGCCGCCACATTGAATGTGCATGATCCGAAATCGTTGGAAGCCACGCTCACGGCGTTAGGCGTGAAGGGTTAGGCGTAAGGGGCGAAGGGATTGCGGAGAACAGGCTGATGTCATTACAGGGGAAAGTGGCGATTGTCACCGGTGCGGCGCAGGGGATCGGACGTGCGATCGCGGAGGCTTTGGCTGAGGATGGCGCGGACATTGTGGTCGCGGACCTCGATCCGGGGCGCTCGCAGGAGGCCGTGGCGGCGATTCAGAAACTGGGGCGTCGTGCGCTTAGCGTGAAGGTCAACGTGGCCGACTGGAACGATGCCAAGGCCATGGCCGATCAGGTCATGCGGGAGTGGGGGAAAATCGATATTCTGGTGAACAACGCCGGTATTACCCGTGACGGGTTGTTGCTCAGAATGAAGGAGGAAGATTGGAATTTGGTGTTGCAGGTCAATTTGAACGGGACCTTTCATTGCACGAAAGCCGTCCTGCTGCCGATGACCAAGCAGCGCTATGGGCGAATTGTCAATATTGCCTCGATCGTAGGGGCGATGGGCAACGTGGGGCAAGCCAATTACGCTGCGTCGAAGGCGGCGGTGATCGGGTTCACCAAGACGGCGGCGCGCGAGTATGCGAGTCGGGCGGTGACGGTGAACGCGGTGGCTCCGGGCTTTATCGATACGGCGATGACGCAGGGGTTGTCGCCTGAGGTGAAAGAGGCTTTGCAGAAGCAGATTCCTTTGGGACGGTTAGGGCTTCCGTCCGATATTGCCGCTGCGGTTCGTTTCTTAGTGTCGGATGCAGCGTCCTATATCACGGGGCAGGTGTTGCACGTGAATGGTGGCATGCTCATGGTATAAGTGAGTCAGGTCGGGTGACCGGATCGGTCCTAATCGATTCGGAATATCCCGGTGAGGAGTAAGGAGGCTAGGATGGGGAAGGAGGTGGGCAAGTCAATGGCAACAGTAGATGAACGGGTGAAGAAAATTATTGCCGAGCAGTTGGGGGTGGAGGAAGAGGAAGTGACGCTGGAGGCGCATTTCGTCGAAGACTTGGGCGCTGACTCGCTCGATACGGTCGAATTAGTGATGGCACTGGAAGAAGAGTTTGAAATCGAGATCCCCGATGAGGATGCCGAGAAGATTCTCACCGTCGGGAAAGCGCTCGAATATATTAAAGAGAAGGCGTAGCTGGACTGCGGATATGCAGGATCGACCCATCAGACGTGTCGTGGTAACCGGTCTCGGACTGGTAACCCCCCTGGGAACCGGAGTGGAGAAGACCTGGAAGGCTCTCTGCGCCGGGGAGTCGGGTATCGGCCGCATCACGCGATTCGATCCGACTGGCTACGACGCGCAGATTGCCGGAGAGGTCAAGGATTTCGATCCGGCCCAGTTCATCGAGAAAAAAGAAATTAAGAAGATGGACACCTTCATCCACTATGCGGTGGGGGCGAGCCAACTGGCGGTGGATGATGCGAAGCTCAAAGTGGCGCCCGAAGAGGCCACGCGCGTGGGGGTCTATATCGGGTCCGGTATCGGTGGGTTGGGGTCCATCGAGCATTACCACGATGTGCTGAAGGAGAAGGGCCCAGGCCGGGTCTCGCCGTTTTTCATTCCGATGACGATCATCAACCTGGCTTCCGGCCAGGTGGCGATTCGTCTTGGCGCGAAGGGGCCGAATTCCTGTGCGGTCACGGCCTGTGCCACGGGTAATCACTGCATCGGCGATGCCACTCGGCTCATTCAGCGGGATGACGCGGATGTGATGATCGCCGGAGGCGCGGAAGCGGCCATTACGCCGTTGGGCGTAGCCGGGTTTGCTTCGGCCAAAGCCCTGTCATTCAGGAACCACGAACCGACGAAAGCCAGTCGGCCATTCGACAAGGATCGAGACGGATTTGTGCTCGGTGAGGGGGCCGGGGTCGTGGTGCTCGAAGAACTCGAGCATGCCCGAAAGCGTGGCGCGCGCATCTATGCGGAAGTCATCGGGTATGCGATGAATAGCGATGCGTATCATATTACGGCCCCGCCTGAGGAAGGGGAGGGTGCCGTTCGTTGTATGGAAATGGTGTTGAAGGATGCCGGCGTCGCGAAAACGGACATCGGCTATATCAACGCCCATGGCACGTCTACCATGGCGGATGCCATCGAAACCAAGGCGATTAAACAGGTGTTTGGGACGCAGGCCTATCAAATTCCTGTCAGCTCGACGAAATCCATGACGGGCCATTTGTTGGGTGCAGCTGGCGGGATCGAGGCCGTGTTCAGCATTCTCGCGCTGCATCACGGCATACTGCCGCCTACGATCAACCTTGATCACCCTGATCCCGCCTGTGATCTCGATTACGTGCCCAACCGCGCACGCCCAGCCAAGCCTCAGGTGGTCCTCTCCAATTCGTTCGGCTTCGGAGGGGTCAACGCCTGTCTGCTCTTTCGCCGGTGTGATCCGTAATCCTCTTCTCAGCACGAGTCAGGTTCTATGACGCCGGCAACGTCAGTTGAGACGGTCCAGCGCCTCCTGGGCTACCACTTCCATCAGCCTCGTTTGCTGGAAGAAGCCCTGACTCACAAATCCTATTCCAACGAGCGGCGCAGTAAAGATCGAACACAAAACGAACGGCTGGAGTTCCTTGGCGATGCCGTACTGTCACTCGTCATGAGTGAGTATCTTGCCGCCGAATTTCCAGACAGCAGCGAAGGCGGGCTGTCTAAGCTGAAAGCGCAACTCGTGAGTGAGGCCTCGCTGGCCAAGGCCGCCCGGCGTATGAAGCTGGGTCGTCTGTTGCGGCTGGGAAAAGGGGAGGAGCTCTCGAAGGGACGAGAAAAACATTCTCTGTTGGCGGATGCGCTCGAAGCGTTGATTGCGGCCGTCTATTTGGATGGCGGGCTTGAGGCGAGTCGGACCTTTACCTTGCGGGTCTTGGAAGGGGAATTGCAGGCGACGCGTGCCGAACAGGCCCGTCCCGGCATGGATGATTACAAGACCCAACTACAGGAGGTCTGTCAGAAACGTTTCGAAACACTGCCGCGTTATGTGACAGTAAGGGAATCGGGTCCTGATCATGAGAAAGTGTTTGAAGTCGAGCTGACGATCCAGGGTATCATGCGTGGAGTCGGGCGCGGTCACAGTAAGAAAGAAGCTGAGCAAATGGCGGCCAAGGAAGCGCTTGCGCAGTTGACGGCGTAAGGCGAGAGGTCGTGGACCAGCTAGAAGGAGGCACGATGGCACACACTCACTGGAATAAGGCGTTGGGAATCGTGGGCGTGATGAGTTTGCTCGTTGTGGGCGGCATGACGGGGCGCTGTTTGGCGGCTGATGCCGCCACGGCAGGAAATGAATCTGTGAACGCTAACAACGCGAGGGCGGTCATTAAGACCAAATTCGGCGATATGGAGATCAAGTTTCTCCCCGACTTGGCTCCGCATCATGTCGAGAACTTCATCAAGCTGGCCAAATCCGGTTTTTACAATGGCACGATTTTTCATCGTGTGATTCCGGGATTTATGATCCAGGGCGGTGACCCGAACACCAAAGATTCACTGAAGAAGAATGCCTATGGTCAGGGTGGTCCCGGACACAATGTGAAAGGTGAGTTTAGCGACCTGCCTCACAAGCGTGGCATGGTGTCGATGGCGCGGGCGCAAGATCCTGATAGCGCCGGGTCTCAGTTTTTTATCGTTGTCGAAGAGTCGCGGTTTCTAGATAGAAAATATACGATTTTTGGCGAAGTGGTCAAAGGAATCGGGGTTGCGGATAAGATTGTCGGGTTGCCGAGAGTCATGTGCCAAACGGGTGCGCCGACTCCTGCAGACAAGGGGCCTTGCGACAATCCGATTGATCGTGTGGAAATGACTGTGACGATTGTGGAGTAAACCGAGTCAGAAGCGTGTTTGGCAAAGACCGGACAGTTCCGATCAAGATAGACGGTGAATCCCCAGGCCTGAGGCTATCACCTTGCCTCGGAGGCCCCGTTCGCCAGTGAAGCGGCGGACGAGGTTTCCTGCCGATCTTCCGAGCTCCGAAAAAAGGATTTCGTCCGCAGCGAGCCTTGTCCGAATGATCGGCTCGGCGCCGGTAAAGCCCTGTCAGAAGGGTTGATTGTTTTGTTGCGCGCGGACCAACGTCAACAGGTGGGCGAAGGCTTTGGTCACCCGCTCGGCATGAGAGGCGGATCGAAACAGCAATGTGTCCTCTGGAAACTGGGCTTCGAGCTCCGTAATCGCCCCGGTACAAAAACTGGTTTTCATGATACAGGGGGCGCTGCTCTTGCAGGTAAAACGAACCCCATAGAGGACCAGGTTGTTCTCACGACTGTCTTGTCCTTGGTACTCGATCGTATCGATGTCATGCAGGTCGAAATGGGTGAAGCCGGTATTGACTTCGTCATGGCCGTGATTGAGCTCGACCGCCCCGAGTTTGGTTCCCGTGGGAATCACGCTGTAAACCTCGGTAATTTTAGTCGCTTTCCCGGCTTTAGGGTTTCTGCAGCTGAGGCTGCGAACAAAGCCATGGGTATTGGCCATGTCGCCGATGAACTGAACGGTATCATCGACGGTTTGACTGAGGGCGGTGGCAGGAGAGAGTAGGACAAGCGCCAGCGCCCACATCATGCTTGCCATGTTGTGTGACGCGGATCGTAGGCTCATATTCCCGTCTTGCATGGTGATTCTCCCTGAAATGCTCGCTGTGGAAATGTCCGGGCGGTCCTTACCGTACTGAAACCGTCTCGACCTTGCAATCCCTACATTGAAGCAGCGTCAAAGGACGAGCCGCATCGTGAGTAAGGACCGAGAGGCCTGCGATTCGGTCTCGGAAGGGTTCAAGCCACGTCTTGTGCGATTTCGGCCGGGGGAATGGCCGGGAAGATAGTCGGGTCGAGAGGCAGGATCGGTGAGAAGTCGATCTGTTCGGCAATCGGGGCAAATCGGAATGTATTCATCAGGGTGGAGATCCGGAACTCCATCTTGTCCAGGTTTCGGTAGTGGAACAGTTGGGAGAAAAATGGCCCTTCCATATGTGGCTGTTGGGGGTCAAGTTCCCATGGATGAAAATACATGACCAGGGGACGGCCTTGCCGTTCGATGCGCTTCAATAGCCGGCACAGTAACGAGAACGGCAAGAGACGGAAGTAGCTGCCACCGGCAATTGGGATCCGCAGTCCGCCGAGGTTTGCGGTGGACGGTGGAACTTCCCAAATGGGGCCTGAAGAGGTCTGCCTCAGATGGTGCCAGGGGTCGGCGCCGGGAATGCCACAATGGTCATGCCGGATCGGGACCACGCTGGAATCGTAGGTATATCCTTCTTCCGCCAAAATCGGCAGCGCCCACAGGGTTTCCCGAGTAATCGTGAATCCCGGTGCGCGATAGCCCTGGACGGGAGATCCCGTGAGGTCTTCGAGAATCTGTTTTGCTTTCCTGACGTCTGCACGAAACAATTCTGGTGTTTGTGCCGTGACCAGCTCATGGCCGTATCCATGTGATGCGATCTCATGTCCGCATTCGGCGATCTGCTTGATGAGCCCGGGGTGACGTTCAGCTACCCAAGCTAACACGAAAAAAGTGGCCCTGGTTTGATAACGAGCGAGGAGATCCAGCAGCTTACAGGTATTCGGGGTCACCCGACTCTGAAAGGACCCCCAGTGCCGACGACGAATCGGAGAGTCGAATCGCGACACTTGAAAGTGTTCTTCGATGTCGAATGTCAGGCAGTGCACAGAAGAGTTCCTTGGCCCCTGTAGGATATTGCATACAGGGTGAGATATTTCAGGGAGGCCGTGCGGGATCGGAATGGGAAGTTCACAGAGAAGGCCCCTTTCGACGTGCTTTGTATACTATGTGTGCATCTCGAAGTAAAGCAAAGTTTGGACCGTTATATTTTGTATGTAGTATCAATGTGATAGAATGAACATGTGGATATTTGAATGAGGGAAAGTATCCAAGAAGGCACCGAAAACGTATCTTTAAAGATACTATCGTCAAGTAGGATGAAAGAGAGTTGAGGTCAAGGGAGAGCAGGGTTAAACGCCCCAGATCTCTTGCTAGGCAGCGTGTCTGTCGGTTTCGGCGTTCGGAATTAGTTGCTGGAGTGGTACCGTGAATCGGAACACGGAGCCGCATCTCTGCTCGCTCTCTGCCCCGATGTGTCCCCCCATCAATTCCACCAACTGCTTGCAGATGGCAAGTCCCAATCCAGTTCCCCCATATTTCCTGGTCGTGGACCCATCCGCTTGCACAAATGGCTGAAACAGTTTTGAGAAGGCGCTGGGGGCAATTCCGATTCCATTGTCAAACACGGAGAATCGGACGTGGATCACTCGGTTGTGGCCAGCCGATGTTTCACCATATCTGGTAGCGGGAAATTCGAGGCGCTGTTCAGGCGGCCGTTGATCGAGATCCACCTGGACGGAGACCTTTCCGTGATCGCTGAATTTGATCGCATTGGCCAGTAAATTGTTGAGAATCTGTTGAAGCCTGGAGGGATCCCCGAGCAAGCTGGACGGCACTCCGTCGGCGATCTGAGAGGTCAATACCAGGCCCTTCCGTTGGGCTCGTTCGGTAAACAGCGCCACGACTCGATTGAGGAAAACGGGCAACTCAAAGTCCAGCAGTTCGAGAGACAGTTTTCCGGACTCGATCTTGGAGAAGTCCAGAATGTCGTTGATAATAACCATCAAGGCATCGCCCGAGGAGCGGATGGTTTCGGCACAGTCCTGTTGCTCAGGGGTGAGCGTGGTGTCGAGTAGCCAGTCCGTCATCCCCAGCACGCCGTTCATAGGCGTACGGATTTCATGGCTCATGGTGGCAAGGAACTCGGACTTGAGCCGAGTCCCTTCGATGGCCGCATCACGGGCCTGCGTCAGAGTAGCTTGGCTGGCTCGAAGTTCCTGCAACACCTGGTTGGCCCGAACCATGTAGCGGATGCGGTGGGTCAGCAGCATCGCATTCAACGGCTTGACGATAAAATCAGTCGCGCCGGCGTCGTAGGCTTTCGTAATCGAGTCAAAGTCGTCCAGCCCGGTCATAATGAGAATGGGGGTATGCTCGCCCTTCGGCAGCCGACGTAAGGCCGCACAGGCGACGAACCCATCCATTTCGGGCATCATGACGTCGAGAAGCACGACGTCGGGTGGGCGACGCTGAAAAGCCGCCCAGGCTTCCCGTCCGTTTTGAACCTCCTCAACGATCCAGCCGGCTTGTTCCAGTGCCTCGCGGGCGAACATGCGGACAATGATGTCGTCATCCGCAACCAGCGCAAACGGGGTCCGTCCTGGTATGAGAGGATTCATGGCTGTCTCCCCTTGGCGATCTCATTTCGAAAGACTGCACAGGCAGCGAGATAGTCCGATTGCAATTGAGCGAGGACGCGGTCGGCATCGATCAAATTCTTGTGGCCGCCCATCGCTTCGAGTTCGTGGCATCGGGTGGCCACGGCTATAGCCCCGAGCTGGGCGCTGCTCGATTTGAGCCGGTGTGCGATGGCTTGCAGCGCTGCCGGATCGTTCGCACGAATGGCGTCGCGGAGGGCATCCACGCTGTCCCGCGAATTGTCGAGATACTTCCGCAGGACGGACGCCAGCACATTCGGCCGGTTGGGGCGTTGCAATGCCCGGATGCCAGCCAGAGCCTTCAGGTCTATACCGGGAGGCACTGTCAGTGCTTCCACCGTCGGCTCAGTCGTCAATCGGGATGAATCAGGCATCAATGCTGAAACGGGAGAGGTTGTGCCTCCAATCGAGGGGGAGTGCGCAGGGGGCGTCTTCCTGGTCAGCCACTTGAGCACCATTTCTCGCAACTGCATCTGGGTATAGGGTTTGGTCAGATAGTCATCCATGCCGGCCGCGAGGCATTGCTCCCGGTCTCCCTGCATGGCATGCGCGGTCAAGGCGATGATGGACAACCGGCGTCGCCCCAAAGATGTTTCGCGTTGGCGAATTTCTCTGGTCGCCGTGAGCCCATCCATTTCAGGCATCTGACAGTCCATCAAAATCATGTCGATATTGTCTCCGCCGGCGGCCACCAAGGCTTGCCGGCCGTTCTCCGCCACATCGACCTCATATCCGAGTAGGTCCAGCATGCCGATGGCGACCTCTCGATTGACGGGGCTGTCTTCAGCCAGCAGGATTCGTGCGGCGGGTTTCTGGCCAGGCGGCTTAGGCGCGATGGAGCATGATGAGGGGCGTGGGGCCTCCCTGGCCTGTTCGGATGTGAGATAGGGCTCTGGCAACTGCGCGCAGGGCGTGAGTCCCTTTGGGGATGCAGCTCCAAGGGGTTGACGAACAAGCCGCGCCGTAAAGGCGAAGGTCGAGCCGTTCCCGGGTGTGCTGTCCACCGTAATGGTTCCGCCCATGAGTGCGACCAACTGTTTGGCAATCGAGAGGCCAAGACCGGTACCGCCGTACCGTCGGGTGGTTGAGCCATCGGCTTGTGAAAAGGCGTCGAAGATGTGTGATTTGGCTGCCGCCGCAATGCCGATGCCGCTGTCGGCCACGGCGAGCCGCAACAGCACGTGACTGGTCGTGCTTTCCACCAGCTCGGTGGTCAACGAGACTCCGCCGGTCTGGGTAAACTTCATCGCATTGCTCAGGAGATTCATCAGGATCTGGCGGAATCGGACCGGGTCACCCTTGAGATAGAGCGGAACTCCTTCGCCTATGTGCTGGGTCAGACAAAGCTGTTTCCGTCGGGCCGTTTCAACAAACAACTCGAGCGATTCCGACAGCACTTGCGACAGATCGAACCCGACCGATTCCAATTCGAGTTTGCCCGCTTCGATCTTCGAAAAATCGAGGATGTCGTTGATGATCGCCAGGAGGGTTCGCCCCGAACGGTGAACGGTCGAGGCGAGATGCCGCTGCTTGTCCGTGAGCTCGCTGTTGAGGAGCAATTCGGTCGTTCCCAGGACACCGTTCATGGGGGTGCGAATCTCATGACTCATATTCGCCAGAAACTCGCTCTTGGATTTGCTGGCGGCCTCGGCGGCCTCCTTCGCCGCTCGAAGTTCTCCCTCGGTGCGTTTCCGATCAGTGGTATCGATGTGGATGCCGACCATGCGCGACGCCACGTCGTAGGCGTCTCGAAGGATACTGCCCCGGGACAAGATCCACCGGTCGGACCCGTCACGATGCCGCAGGCGGTGTTCGATTTCAAACTGATTGCGAGTGCCATCGAGGCAGGATTGAATGATCTTATGGACAGATTGTTGATCATCTACATGGATGCGCGACTCCCATTCTTGGAAGTCGTTGACGAGGGTCGAGTCGTCGAAGCCGAGCTGACTTTTCCATTGGGGAGAAAAATAGACTGAGTTGGTCGTGAGGTTCCAGTCCCAGATGCCGATGTGCGAACCTTGCACCGTTATCGCCAAGCGCTCTTCGCTCGTGCGGAGCGCTTCTTCTGCCCGCTTCCGTTCCGTAATGTCCACCACGAATGCCGTGAAGGTATAGGCATCCTCGAGGCGCAGCGGGGTAATGGCCAGCTCGATGGGGAATTCTGTGCCATCGCGGCGCATCGCCGTGATTTCGATCCGTTTGTTTAGTATAGGGCCTTCACCGGTTTTGAGGAACCGCTCCAGTCCGCGCTGGTGGGCCTCACGGTGGGTAGAAGGAATAATGATGTCGACCATCGCGTGGCCGATCGCCTCATGGCGCTTCCATCCGAATATCTGTTCGGCCTGCGTATTCCAGTCGATAATATCGCCCTTGTCGTCCATTCCGATGACCCCGCTGATTGCGGTGTCGATGATCAGCCTGGTCCGCCCCTCGCTTTTGCGCAGGGCTCGCTCAGCTTGGAGGCGCTCGGCTGCTTCCAGAGCGAGGGCGACCAGGGAGGCGATGGCGTGGCCGAACTGCTGTTCCTCCAGCATCCAGGCGCGCGGTGGGCCGATATGTTCATTACAGAGCACCCCGACGAGTTTCCCCTTGAAGCGAATCGGGATGTCGAGCATGGCGGTGATGCCGAGGGGGATGAGATAGTTGCCGGCGAACTCGGATGTGCGGGGGTCGGTCCTGGCATCGGCGGCATCGATGATGCGTTCGGAGAGGATCTCTTGGAAATAAGCGGGACAGGCAGTTGCCGGTACTTCAATTCCGGAGGAGTGGAGGTCGGCGGACGCGTCGTAGAGGTCTCTGCACTGTATGGCGCTGCAGTCTTCGCGCAAGAACCAAATGCTGGTACGGCTCACGCCCAGGGTCGTGGCAGTGGTGCGTGTAATTTCTTTCAGCGCATGCTCCAGCAAGCCACTCTGGATGACGCTGTTGCGCGTCAAGTCGAGGAGCGCGGCTTGGTGCCGCCGCAACAGGCTCTCGGTGTGGCGGCGAACCTCCTCCGTCTGTTTCCGGTCGGTGATGTCGCGAAAGACGAGCACCGCGCCGGCCACGCGATTCTCCCGAACGATGGGGGCCAACACATAGGAGACGGGAAAGGAGCGTCCGGCGGCCGTAGTGAGCAGCCCGTCATCGGTCCGAAAGGTGTCTCCCTGCGCGGTTTCCTCCAACAGGATCCGGGTGAAAATCGGTTCCGTGAGTTTCGTTCCAGACGACAATGAAATGATGGCATGCAGCGGGCGGCCGACAACCTCCGCTTCGGTTCGCGCCCAGAGGCGCTGGCCCTCCGGATTGAGCAGCAGGATATTCCAGTCCTGGTCAACGACACAGAGCCCGTCGCCGATAGACCGGAGGACGGTGTGCAGTTTGTCGCGCTCCTCGGTGAGTCGGCTCTCAGATGTGCGGCGCAGCTGCTCGTTCAGCGCCTGCATTTCTGTCGAGGAGAGGGCAATCGAACGTTCCAGGAGTTCGTGTCCCTGGTCTGACTCAACATAGCTCTGGTTCACCCGCGCGAGCAGCTGCTGCCAGGTGTCGAGCGACGGGGGAAGTGTGGCTGCTTCCAGGCCCATGCGTTTCAGTTGTCGTGCGAGCAGCGGATGCATAGGAATCAGACTTCGGTAATGGTCGTCAACGTCATGGTTTGATTGTGAAGATCACACGCGCCGCTCTCGTAGGGAGAGATCTCGCCATAGGAGTAAAATCCTATCTGGCGGCTGCCTTTCGGGAGAATCTCCAATGTCGCTTCGGTCTCTTCTTCCGTCCGTTCCCCGAGGACCAACCGGCGCCCGACACAACTGATGGCGATTGAGAGGGTGGGCGTTTCCGGGTGCGAGCTACCGTGGCCGTTCGTCGTCAGCGTGGCGGCGTCGGACGCGCCCTGAATCAATCGATCGAAATTCGCGCGCATGAGTTGCGCGAAGACGCCTTGCGGAATGTCCCCGGCGAACGTCATGGATTGAGTGGCTTCGTCCACGGCTAGGATGGTGCGGACCAGACTTTTTCCCTCTGAAGGCGAGGTTCGGATCGCGAGCGGAAAGAGGAGGCCTGTTGCGGGAAGGCCGGCTGCACGATCCCCCAGATACTCCTTGTACAGGTGCAGTGCAGGACGCCCATCAAGTTCATACAGGACATTGCCGTGTGATTTGGTGACCAGCCGTTCAGGGCCGAACTTGTCCCATCCCCCTTTGGAGCCATTGCCGATCCGGACGTGCTCGCCGTAGAGGCCGACTGCCGTCACATAGCCGCTCTGCGGGACGCGGTCTTTGATCACCCATGTGCGCTTGAAGTTGGCCCCGTCTCCGGCCAGGCCTCCGGTGATAACGACGGTTCCGTTGAAGGCGTGGTTCAGGCCCTTCACCAGTTCGCTGCCGTTCACGTGGAGTCCGTCAGACAATACCACGATGGCGCGGAGCGAGGGCCGGTTGAGCTGGGCAGCGATCGCGACTCCCGTGGCATAGGAATCCTGTGGATCGCGCACGGCGGCCTGCGCCGTGCGGACAGGGGTCTTTTTAAATCGCACGGCGGCGACCACCAGACTGTCGTCAGAAATCTCACTGCCGTGAATTTCGCCCGAGGTCGAGCATCCGATCACGTGACTCTGAGGGCAGGCGTCGAGCACCTGGCGGATGCGATCCGGTGTGTCGATCAGGCCGGACGCACCGAATAGCACCAGGAGTGTCTCCGGAGAATCCAGCTCGGAGATTGCCGCAGGGGACCAGGAGCTGTCGGCTTTGATACAGGCTGTCGTCAGTTGCATGTGCGTGTCCTCCTCATGAACTCACCGTGAAACCGATGGGGCCTCCCATCATGCCGACTCATTGTTGGACGATGGCCAAGCCAAGCTCGGCACTGCGGTATTGGCGGGTCGTTGGTCCGCCTGCTGTGAAAAAGACAGAAGATCTGTTCTTGTGATTCAGTGGGAATGCCGATGCGGGTGTCCCGCACCTCTAAACCGACCTTATCGGACATTCCGTGGTTGAGGGAGATCCCCCGATGGCGCGAGGTCCGGACCGGTTCGGGAAGCGCCTCTCCATTAGGCAGGGCTGACAAGAGACTTGTCGGGAAGGGCATCATGGATATCAAGAGGTTACGACAATTCTGGTCGTCTCACGCTGGAGCTGTCATGTAGTTTCTGGCGCGCCTGTATCGGCAGAAAGCGGGTGAAACTAAAGAGAAAGTGCGTGATGGGGAGGCGTGGAAATCAGCTGGAGAGGATTGGATTTACGAGTTCGGCAGCGACTGGTTACTGTGGATGCAGGATCGCTGCTAGTGATGGTGGCACTCTGGCCCATGTACATGCGGCGGCTCTTGCGGCGGTGGAGTCAGTTGTCCGGGCAGCACGATCCGGCCGGCTTCGTGTTGTTTGGTCAGGTGTTCCGCGATTTCGGGGTGGAACGTTTTGACGTAGCCGATCATGCCGTTCAGGAAGCGGCGTGATTGGAAGTCTTGGCCGGAAAACTCCGAGATGAGCGCCAAGGCCCGGTCCAGAATTTCGGGGGCGGAGCCCGGGTCGGCGATCTGTTGAGGTTGTTGCTTGGCGAAGGTGTCGTATTCCTTCTTGAGGCGTTCGGCGAAAACCGGCATCGGGGCCGACGGCACATGCAGGGGGCTCAAGGTTCGGCGAAGGGCTTGAATGGCCGCAATGACTTCGGCATCCTGGCCGTCGCGCCGGTCGTGGAAGTAGCCGAACGTGACGACTTCGATGAGGTTGAAAAACGCGGCGGCCTTCTCGCCTCCGGCGACGCTGATTTGGCGATAGAGCTCGCGTCGCACGGGCGCGAACTGCTCGCCGAGTCGCTTCTGCTGGTAGTCGCTGCCGGTTTCAAGATAGGCACAGTCAGGAGGGCAGGAGATTCTCGTCAGACGATGCTCTCCGCAACATTGGCTGCAGATCAGGCCGCTGAGGGCCGGGCAGGATCGCTTTCCTTTGCGCTGGTGACAGTACACGCATTGGCTCATTTGGCGGGGGATCCTTTCTTCTCGGATTTCAGCGGTTCGACGAATCCATAGTCCGCCAGCGTGCGTTTCGCTCGGTCGCTCGATGAGGCATTGGGAGATTCCAGTCCGTTGACTTCGGCGGCGTTTGAGTCCTGGTAGGGGACAAGAATCAGGTGGTTCACGCGGTCGATGCCGAGATCCGTGGGCGATGGGAGGTATTCCGCAATGACCTGGAATTTCTTGTTCGGCATCATCCGCCAGATTTTCCCCTTCGTCGCATCAGCCACATACATGCTGCCCCAACGATCGAAATCCACGCCGCTGAGATTTTGAAAGCGGGCGGTGAAAAAGCCGTTGGAGACTAACTCCGTGAGGGTTCCTTCCGGGGTAATATCGAAGATCTTTCCGGAATCATAACTCACCACGACGACATGTCCGGTTTTGGGATGCACGGCGACTCCTGACGGACCGGCCAAATGATTGCCTGACACATAGAGCGACAGCGTTAACGCCGGGGTGAGATCCAGGCGATAGATCGCATTACCGAGTTGATCGGCGAGATAGAGATGGCCCTGGCCGTCAGCGGCGACGTCGACGAGGGACTGCGGCGAATTGGCGATGGTCGGACGCGGGAGCACGACGGTGGCGAGTGGCTTTCCCGTCGTCTTGTCGAAGGCGCGAAGCGTATCGAGGTCTGTCACGTAGAGCACTTGGTCGACCACGGCCATGCCTTTGGGAGCATGAAGGATGACGTCCCCACGGCCACCTTCAATGAACTTAAAGGCGGTGATGCGCCCATCGTCGCTGAGCTTGGTAATGAATCCGTTATTGTCGCGGGCTTCGGTTTCCCCATTGATGTTGGAAATGAAATACGAATTCGTCGCGGGGTCGGCGAGGAAGCTGTGCGGGGATTCCAATCCGCTGACCTGAAGAGCCCAGGCGAATGAGCCGTGAAGGAGAAACCCAATCGTCGCCCCGAGCGCCAGTCCGATGCTGCGGCGGCACGTCGTCCGACTAAAGACCCTGTGAAGACTGGTATTGGAAATCATGCAAGAAGGTGTCGCACAGAAGATTCTGTAGGTGCATCGTAGCCAAGGGTCTCAGAGACTGTCAAGGAAGCCACGGGATCACCGTGAGGGGGGAAGGAGGGATCAGAGGGGGGAGGGACGAGACGGGGCGCTCGGGCGCCGATCTCGCCGGGGTTTACGCGTGATTCCTCACAGGCTCATCCAGCGTTGACTTGGTGAAAAATTGCCTGCTATGGTGCCGTGAATTTTTCTTGCTCATGTTTAGGTCAGGGAGGATATTGTGGCTGCACGAATCATCGATGGGAAAGCGTTGGCACAACAAGTCCGCGAAGGGCTCGCCAAGGAGTCCGCGGCCGTGTTGGCCGAAACGGGCATGAAGCCGGGATTGGCCACCATTTTGGTGGGTGATGACCCTGCCTCGCAGCTCTATGTCAAAAGCAAACAAAAGGCCTGCGATGCAGCGGGAATTTACATCGATGATTCGAAATTGCCTGCCAACACGACCCAGGCGGATCTGCTAGCGTTGATTGCCCAGAAGAATGCCGACCCTAAGATTCACGGGATTCTCGTTCAGCTTCCGCTTCCCAAACATATCGACAGCAAGATCATTCTTGACGCGGTCTCGGCTCAAAAGGACGCCGATGGGTTCCATCCCTATAATTTCGGTCGTCTCGTGGAAGGGAGCCCCATCTTCGAGGCCTGCACGCCCAAGGGGGTCATCAAGATGATCGAGTCGACCGGCGTGTCGATCGAGGGCAAGCGGGCCGTCATGCTGGGGCGCAGCAACATCGTCGGGAAACCCCTCGCGCTCATGTTGCTCCATCGCAATGCCACCGTGACGATTTGTCATTCGAAGACGAAGGACTTGCCGGCCGTCTGTCGCGAGGCCGAGCTGCTGTTGGTGGCGATCGGGAAGGCGAAATTCGTCACGGCTGATATGGTGCGCGAAGGAGCCGTGGTGATCGATGTGGGTATGAATCGCCTTCCGGACGGCAAGGTGGTTGGTGATGTCGACTTCGAGTCGGTCAGCCAGAAGGCCGGTTGGATCAGCCCGGTTCCTGGTGGGGTGGGTCCGATGACGATTGCAATGTTGCTCGACAATACCGTCGAATCTGCTAAGAGAATGGCAGGGATGAAATAGGGTCGATCGAGATGATCCCTTTGCTCGCAGACCGCGCAGGATCAGAATGTGCTCGGTCGGTGCGCGCACTCGGGATGTCCCGACCATCCCTATTTCAACTGAGGTAGGGTAAGGATAGAAGCGGACATAGAGGGAGATTATCAAGCATGCGTAGGAGACCTAGATGACCCGGGAGCCGCGGCGACTCAAAGACGTGTTGGCGCAGGGGCAGTTTGCCGTGACGGTGGAATATAATCCGCCGAAGGGCACGAACCTGACCCATGTGGTGGAGAGCGCCAAAGCGCTCGTTGGCCGTGTGCATGGGGTCAACGTCACCGACAATACTGCGGCGATCGTGCGGGCTGGGTCGCTGCCGGTCTGTCGCGTATTGTATGAGCTGGGGCATGACCCAGTGATGCAGCTGACCTGCCGTGATCGCAATCGCATCGCGATGCAGTCCGATCTCATGGGCGCACATATGCTCGGTATTCGGAATATCCTCTGTCTGACCGGAGACTATCCGACGGTCGGGGACCATAAGGAGGCCAAGCCGGTGTATGACTTGGATTCCGTTCAAGTCATGCAGCTGGTGCAGGGGCTGAATCAAGGCAAGGACTATGCGGGCAACAAGCTCGATGGGGCCACCGCCTTCATGATCGGCGGCGCCGTGACCCCTGAGGCCGATCCGTTAGGTCCGATGTTGGTGAAGTTTGAAGTGAAGGTGCGGGCCGGCGTGGACTTCTTCCAGACCCAAGCGATTTATCAGCCGGACCAGTTCAAGACCTTCATGCAGGCGGTGCGTCCCTTCAAGGTGAAGGTGCTCGCCGGGATTCTCCTGTTGCGCAGCGCCAAGATGGCGGAATTCATGAATGCCAATATTCCGGGCGTGTGCGTGCCGCAGGAGATGATCGACGAAATGCGTGCGTCGGGCGACAAGCGTGCGCTCGATGCGGGCGTGGAGATTGCCGTGCGAACGATCAAGGCCGTGCGTCCTTACTGCGATGGCGTGCATATCATGGCGATTAAGGCGACTGAGCGGCTACCGGAGATTCTCACAAAGGCGGAACTCGGGTGATGACCGTCCCGGACTTGCAGAAGTGCAAGCGCGACAGACGGAAGATCACTGTCGTGACGGCGTATGATGCGCTGTTCACACGTATCATTGAACAGGCGAGGATCGACGTCATTCTGGTGGGAGATTCCCTGGGCGTGGTGGTGCAGGGCAAGGCCAACACGTTGTCGGTCACGATGGAGGAGATGTTGTACCATACTAAGCTGGTAGCCGGAGCGGCCCAGCGATCGCTGGTGATCGGGGACATGCCCTTCATGTCCTATCAGGCTCATATGGAAGACGCCTTACGCAATGCCGGGCGATTTCTCCAAGCTGGTGCGACTGCCGTGAAGCTGGAAGGAGGAGCGGCGGTGACCGATAGGGTGGAGGCGATGACGAAGATCGGCATTCCCGTCGTGGGTCACCTCGGGATGACGCCACAATCCATGCATCAGTACGGTGGATTCAAGGTGCAGGGAAAGGGAAAAGATGAGGCTCAGCAGCTCCTCAACGATGCCCAATCGCTGGAAGCGGCGGGTGCCGTGGCGATCGTGCTGGAGGCGGTTCCCGCGGGCTTGGCGAAGTCCGTGACCGAGACGGTCGCAATTCCGACCATCGGCATCGGTGCCGGTCCGCACTGCGATGGCCAAGTGCTGGTGCTCTACGATTTGTTGGGTCTCTTCGACGAGTTCGTTCCAAAGTTCGTGAAGCCGTACGCCCATCTCAAAGCCGATGCTTTGGAAGCCCTGCGCCGTTATAAAGAAGACGTTGAGCAAGGCACCTTTCCCTCCGATTCCGAAAGCTACCACTAACGGCTGCTGAAACACGCGCCCTTCTTCGTTTTCGTCTCGAACCAATCCTCAGCGCACCTCAGAGGGTACCCCTCAGACTATTGTTCGGCTGCGGCCTCTAGTCCGTTCGACTATCAGGGATGGCAATCGGCCGTTGGCTTGATGTTAGGTCTAGGGGAATAAACACGTACGAATCGCGACGGGCGTTCAGCCACAATGTGAAGTGGTCGGCAACTGCGGCTGTATCGACGCCCATGTAACGTGGTGGAACTTTCTGCAAACGCTCCAGCCCGCGTTGCGTGAGATTTTTGACGGCAGCCTCGTGGCCAAGAACGTGTTTGAGATTAGCGGCGGCGAGTTGAATGAGAGCTTGGAAGAAGTTGCCTTCCTGTGTGCTGCGTCCAAATACGTGCCACAACCCCTCAAAGACCTCGTGTGATTCCCACCAATAGGCGAAGTTGTAGAGGTCCATCGCATACAAATAGTCCTCCGAGGCCGACCACTCGTTGTGATTGAAGCGGCGAGGCCGTGGCTCCGAGAGACCGAAGGAGTGGCCCCCTGGATGTCGACGCGGATGCGGGGTCCGCCCAGGGATGAAACGGTAGGTGGGAAAGGTCCGGGTGCTGTAACGAGGCCGGTCAGCCAGGACAGGCGGGTCACTGACTTCCACGAGTTCCCTCGCAGGTGACCTGAAAAACTCTGCGGTCTTCCAAGCGTACCGCGGTGAGTTGACGTCCGTAGACACAGCCACTGTCCAGTGCCAACAGATTCGGCGTGAGGTGGAGACCCATTGCCGCCCAATGTCCATACACCATGGTGGCCGTCCCATTCCGCCTGAATGGAATATTAAACCAGGGGTGAAATCCTTTCGGTGTCAGCTCCGGCGGTCCGGAGAAGGACGATTCCATCACTCCGGAGACCGAACAGGTTCTCAGTCGGGTCAACACTTTCATGATGCTGGCGTAACGGATGGGCCCAACCAGCTCGGGCGCCCATTGCAAATGACCGTTAGGGTGTAGCGCGCGCAGGGTGGCTGCGAACTGATCTCCGCGGAGCGCCGTCTCGGCCTCCTTCGCCAGTTGTTGGGCCTCTTCAACCGTCCATTGCGGCAATAGTCCGGCATGGACCAACACACAATCGCCTTCCCGATGGAGCAGCGGCTGCTGCCTGAGCCAGGCGAGGAGTTCATCACAATCCGGGGCCGCCAAGACCTGTGCCAGCGTATCGCTTCGGCGGAGCGTGGTCACTCCCGAAGCGACAGCCAGGAGGAACAGGTCGTGATTGCCAAGGACCGTGATGGCGGCGGGACCGAGATTCTTAATGTAGCGGAGGACGTGGAGCGAATCCGGACCTCGATTCACGAGATCCCCCACGAACCAGAGACGATCCTGTTGAGGATCGAATCGAACCGTCTGCGTGAGCCGTTGTAGTGAGGTGTAACAGCCTTGCACGTCGCCGATTGCATAGGTCGCCATACTTGTGCCCAGACTAGCGCGGATGGCGTCTCTTCGCAAGCCGCGTGGTGGTGTAGGAGAGCCAGATGGGGGGCCTGTGGATTCTGGAATGCCCCGGTTATGGCGACTTCCTCCTGGAGTCGAACGCGGCTCAGCGCGCTCCGCGAGCCTGCAATTCCGTGGTCATGACCTCACAGGCCGCACGATGGGTCTGGGTGAGTTGTTCCAGGAGGACGTCAGCCGCATCCAAGTGGGCCAGGCGTCCCAGTGTCTCCAATTCCTTGCAGTGAGCGGCGGTGGCCAAGGCGCCGAGCTGCGCACTGCTCGATTTCAGCCGGTGCGCGGCCCGGTGGAGGGCCACGGGATCGTGAGACTGCACGGCGGTACGGATTTGATCGACCAGCCGGCGGGAATCCTCCAGATAACTCGCCAGCACGTGTGCCAGGATGTCGGGGCGTCCGGGGCGTTGGAGGGCCTGAATGGCTGCCCAAGCGGTCTTGTCGACTCCCGCCGCGACAGGCAGCTCCGGCGAGCCCACGGATGTGTCGGGGAGGGCGGCTTGGGGAGCCGCAGGGCCGTCTGAATCAGTCGGCGATGCTTGCCCCGGCGTCAGCCACTGGGTGAGCACCGCGTTCAATTGGGCCACGGTAAAAGGTTTGGCGAGGTAGTCGTCCATCCCGGCGGCGAGACAGCGCGCGCGATCGTCCTCCATCGCATTGGCGGTCAGGGCAATGATGGGCACATGGCGGCGGCCTGTCGCCTCGGTCTCGTGGCGGCGAATGGCGGTCGTGGCCGTAAAGCCATCCATCTCCGGCATCTGACAATCCATGAGGATGAGGTCGAAGGCGTTCTGCGAGGCGGCTTCCAAGGCCCCGCGGCCATTGTTGGCCACACTGACGGTGCATCCAAGGAGATCGACCATCCCGAGCGTCACCTCGCGATTAATGGGGTTATCCTCGGTCAACAAGATGTGTCCCCGGAGAGGAATAGCCTGGTGCTTGCCATGTGCTTCCGCCGAGGGTGTTGTCAGGGCGATGCCCGCGCGAATGTGAGTGAGACAGTCCTTTAAAAGAGATTGCCGGATTGGTTTTCGCAACCACGTGTGGAACAGCCCGGTTTGAGCCTCTGTTTCCTTGGGCACCCGATCCACCGAGCTGAGGGCGATGAGTGTGATGGTCCGGAGGGCTGGATCGCGCGCGATAGTATCGGCCAATGTAAGCCCATCCATGCCGGGCATGTGAATATCCAGCACGGCCATATCGACCGGTGTTCCCTGTTGAATGGCCTGTCTCAATAAGGCGAGGGCTGCCGCACCCGAATCTGCCATCGTGACTGTCGCTCCCCAGCGCGTCAGGTGCGAGTTGAGAATCTGTCGATTCGTGGGATGACCGTCGACGACCAGGATATGTGTGCCGATCAGCTCTTGGCTTTCCGAAGGAGGCCGAGCTGGTTCCGGCCCTCTCCCGAGCGTCAATGTGAACCAGAAGGTCGATCCTTGTTCGGACGAACTGGCGACGCCGACTTCACCACCCATGAGATGTGCCAGTTGTTTCACGATCGCCAGTCCCAGACCGGTGCCTCCGAATCGTCGGGTGGTGCTACCATCGGCTTGCGAGAATGCCTCGAAGAGCCGCTCTTGGGCCGATGGGGCAATGCCGATTCCGGTGTCGTTCACGGTGCACTTGAGGGTGACGGTGGATGGCGCCTGTGACAAAACGGTGACCGCCACGGCCACATCGCCTTGCGAAGTGAACTTGATGGCATTGCTGATGAGGTTGAGAAGAATTTGGCGAAGCCGAACGGGATCTCCTCGAAGGCGATCGGGAATGTCCGCCGGGATAAAACAGGTCAACTCCAAGTGTTTGCGGGCCGCTGGTTCCGCCAGGAGCTCAACGGCCTCCTCGAAGGTCTGGCGCAGACTGAATTCAATCTGTTCCAGTTCCAGCTTACCGGCTTCGACTTTCGAGAAGTCGAGAATGTCGTTGATGATTTCGAGCAAGGCAGCCCCGGAGCGATGGACGGTTTGGGCCAACGACTGCTGCTTGGGTGTGAGGCCCGTCGACAGCAGCAGCTCCGCCATCCCGAGCACCCCATTCATGGGGGTACGGATTTCGTGGCTCATGTTCGCCAGGAATTGACTCTTCGCGACGGTCGCAGCCTCCGCGGTTTCTTTGGCGTGGCGGAGTTCGGTCTCCGCGTGTTTTCTGTCCGAGATGTCTCTGATGAACCCGCTAAAGGTTGTGCCTGATGTCAGTCTGAGAGGCGTAATGGCGAGTTCGATCGGGAATTCGGTTCCATCTCGGCGCAGTGCGATAATCTCCAGACGTTTCCCAATCGCCTTGCCTTGACCCGTTGCCAGATAATGCTGCAACCCCCTGTCATGCGCTTCGCGATAGGGCTTGGGGACGATGGTCTCCGAGAGCTTGCGGCCAAGAATGTCGTGTCGTGTCCATCCGAAGATGTGTTCGGCCTGAGGGTTCCAGTCGGTAATTCGACCATGATCGTCCATGACGACGACGGCATCTAAGGCATGGTCCACGATGGACCTGGTCCGTTCTTCGCTGTCGCGAAGTCCACGCGTGAGCGGCTCGCTGATGTGGCGGTTGATGAGCCATCCGATAATGAAAATGGTGCCGAGCAAGCCAACCCCGAACATTCCCAGAAAGTAGGTCCGTTCTTGAAGGACGGATGTGGCAGCCTGTTCGATGTGTCGACGCTGAGAGTCCGCGAGTGCCACCAGTTCGAGAATCTCCCGACGATGCTGTTCAAAGTGACTCGTGAGGGGGCCAAAGACCAGGCTGGTCATGGTTTCCGTATCCCCCCGTTCCGCGGCCGGCAGAAATTCGCGATTCCATAGGTCGAAGAATCGCCGTGCCCACTGACCCGAGGCGTTGATCAGTTTGTCACGGAGCGGTCCCGGCGGAAGGCGTGTTCGCCATTCGGCCTCCTTCGAGTAGAACTCTTGTTGGAGCCGTTTGAATCGTGCGATGAGAACCGTCCGTTGGGAGGGGGGGACAATGAGCAGTTCCAACGTGGTGAGGTAGGATTCGACCATGTACAGCGGAGGGGGAAGCGTGTCGACGACGAGATCCTTGCTGTCGACAATTTGGATATAGAGCGGCCCGTGAATTTGCACCGTGGTCACCGTATCGTGCACCGCGAGTGTAAACGCCCCGGTGGCCAGGACTGCGGCGCCGACAAGCAGTCCGAGCCGAATCTTGATCGATCGAGGCTGCTGCGTGGAGGGAGATGTTCGCGCTGAACTCACGTGTTCTCCAGGCTGGAGTGGCCTGTGCCCGAAACTGATACGGTACGTTCCCTTCCCTTATCGGACAAGGCCTATCAGGGCTTAACCCTAGTTATTCATGAAGCCATGCATTCACGTGGATGTGTGATCTCGGCATGACGGTGGGTGGAGATGTGGCCTCCGTACCGCGAGAAGAAGCCTTCTTCCACCGCCCTGCCAGGGCGAGGACGGTGCGCACGTGCGGCCGAAGGCTGATGGCAAGCCGGATGGGGGGCTCGATGGGCCGGATCACGGGGCCTGTGTGGATCCGTTACCCATCTGACTGTAGTGGCTCCACGCAGGACTCGAAGGCGGCCATCGCGCGTTGCAGGTGTCCAGTCCAAGGTCATGACCTCACAGACCACGTGATGGGCCCGTGTGAGTTGTTCCAGGAAGATGTCGGCCGCGTCCTAGCGAGCCAGGTGTCCCAGCGTCTCCAATGTCTCGCAATGCGCGGCAAGGGCCAAGGAGCTGAGCTGTACACTGCTCGATTTCAGCAGGTGGGCCGCCTGGTGCAGGGCCAGGGGATCTTGGGACTACACCGCGGCTCGGATGTGGTCGGCAAGCGTGGGGGAACGCTCAAGATAGCTTGCCAGCACATGTGCCAGGATGTCGGGATGTCCGGGTTGTTGGAGGGCCTGAATGGCCTCCCAGGCGGTTCTGTCTACTCCGGTCGCGACGGGCGATTTCTGTATGTCGGAGAGTCTTTCAGCGCGAGGGGCTTGGGTGGAAGGCGATCGGTCCGAATCCTTCGCCGACGCCTGAACCGGCGTCTACCACTGGTATTCTCACCGATGTGGGGGAGCTGTGCTGTGGGGGGCGGAGCAGTCTTCTTGTCGACACGCGACCACCCGAGTGGGACAGGCGGATGGAATTTAAGGTGAATAAGAGTTACGCAAGGTCTTGCGGATGGATGTCGTAGCCAAGGGGAAGCTGCGAATAGTTAGGACAGCACGCGATGCCCCCGATGGAGGACCGTGGCCGGTGGTCGGTACACACCTCCGAGGGACGAGAGACTAACGGTAACGTGCCTCAATCTTGCTCGACAATCCGCCACGTGCGGTGAAGTCACCTGTGACGCGAGCCCAGATCGGACGGCAGGCGTGCACGATATCCTGCAGAATACGATTCACTGCATTCTCGTAAAAAATACCTAAGTTTCTGTAAGCGTGGATATACATCTTGAGTGCCTTGAGCTCAAGGCACTGTTTGTCAGGCATGTAGTGGAGTGTGATTGTTCCAAAGTCCGGCAGGTTGGTCTTGGGGCAAATCGCGGTGTACTCGGGAATGACGATCGTAATTTCGTATCCCTTGAATTGGTTGGGGAACGTTTCGATATCAGGCAGCGGAGTAGAGATTCCGCTCTTGGCATGTTGCTCGTTATAGCCCAGGGTGGTTGTTGCTCCATTCCCTCTTCTTTTTTCTTTTCCCGTGCCCTTCACCCTAACCCCTCCACTGCATTGTCAGACTTGTTTCATCCATTCCAGCTGTCCAAGTTCATTGAGCTTGTGATAGAGGGTGACCCACGGGCAGGTCATTTCTGGATAGACCTCGCAGAATCCGCCTTTCCGGACCCCTCCGCAGGGGCCGTGGCTCATGAATTTCGGACACTCGGCTTTCGGCGTGCCATCAGGGATCGGTGGTCGTTTGTGCACCCCTCCGGCATGTTGCTCGGCGTGCTCTTCCCCTGGCGCAAGGACTCGTATAGACATAAACGTAGTCTAAACTGAAACGCGTTAAGCAACAATATGTACCCCCTTCTCAGGTGAACTGCAACTCAATAGAGCAGAGCCTCATGTCCGGTCTGCGGAAAAGAAAAAACTTCACGTTCCAGCGGATTTAGGGCCAAGGGCCTAGCGCTGTTGCTTCTACTAGGCCTTCTTTCGTCTAGCGTGGGCCTTCTGCAAAGTTGCAATGCTTTTCTGGACGCTATAGACTGACGATTGTCTCGGAATGACAGCCCCTTCTATTTCTGCTGTGATGCCTTGCGATTGACAGATTTTTTCGCCCTTTGCTACACTCGGCGGCGAAGGAACATAGAAGAGAGCCGACATTCCTTTCCGTGTCAGGAACATGGCTCAGTATCCAGGCCAGTCAACGTCGACATAATCTGCACCTGACTTTTCTTCTGGCTGCGTCATCGGCTAGGAGGGGAGTCACCAGCGAATAAAGGGGGGAGTCCTTATGAGCCTTGATTATGTTAAGTTTTCAAGCGGCTTTGAGAAGTTTATGCCGAAAGAATACCGAGACATGGTTGAACATGGCCCTTTCGGTAAAAAGGTATCGGTATCGCAGATGGGGTCGTTCAAGGAAGTGCTCGAGGAGCATCCGATGTGCGCCGGCTGCGCGATGACTCTCTTTATCCGGCTCGCCATGATTGCGTTCCCCAATCCAGAAGACACCATCACCGTCGGAACCGCCGGTTGCGGACGGTTGGCGATCTCGCAAGCGGCGATCCCCTTTGTGTATGGCAACTATGGTGACCAGAATGGCGTGGCGAGCGGGTTGTCCCGTGGCTTACGCCTTCGCTTCGGCGATAAACCAAAAGATGTGGTCGTAATGGCCGGCGACGGTGGCACGGCGGATATCGGATTTCAGCAAGTGCTCCACTCCTGGTTCCGTAAGGAGCGGTTCACGACGATCATGTTGGACAATGAAGTGTACGGAAATACCGGTGGGCAAGAAAGCGGGATGACGAATCGCGGTGCCGTGCTCAAAATGGCCCCGTTGGGGAAGAAGTTTGAGAAAATGGACATGCTGCAGATGGCGAAGGTTGCTGGCTGTGCGTATGTGGCGACGGTTGTGCCGAACAACCCTCGTCGGGTTGAGAGCGTGATCAAGAAGGCTGTGTTGATCGCCAGAGAAGTGGGATCGACTTATATCCAGGCCTACACGTCATGCAACATTGAGTATGCCATTCCAACCGACAAGGTGATGGAAGACGCCAAAAACGTTGAAAACGACCGCTACCAGTTCTCCGAATACATTACCGACGAAGCGAAGCAATTTCTCACTGAGCGGTATGGCTACAAGGAGTTTCTCCCGAAGCCGGCTGCTCCCGCTCCTGGTCTCCCAAAGGCCTGAGCAACGTTCAAGGAGGATTGAGTATGGCGAAACGGTTCAATATTCGGATGGCGGGCGTGGGCGGCCAAGGGGTTGTGACCGGCTCCCACATTCTCAGTACTGCAGTCATCAATGCCGGTGGGGAAAGTACGATCGTTCCGTTCTACGGATCGGAAAAACGTATGGCTCCTGTGGAGAGCTACGTGCGGGTGTCAGACGAGCCCATCTACGAAATCGGAGAAATCACGTTCCCGCACATCATTATCATCTTCCATCCACAAGTTATTACTCACGGCAAATCGTACACGATGCCGTTTTATTTCGGGTTGAAGGAAGATGGTATTGCTCTGATCAATAATGATGGTCCAATGAAGCTTCACCGGGATCAGGCTCGCGAATTAGAAGAGCGCCGTGCAAGGCTCTACTATTTCCCAGCTACGAAAATTTCGCTTGAAGTCGCGGGAATGGATTTGGCGACGAACATGGCCTTGATGGGTTGTATTGGCGCCATCACCGGTTTAACCTCAGTCCTAGCGTTGGAGCAGGCGGTGAAGGATCGGTTCCTGGGCAAAGGATTTGTCGTGTCTGGTGGAACTGCGGCGTTGGACAGTGTCGTCGAGCGGAAGTTTAAAAAGAAGCAAGAATTGATCGATAAGAACGTTGCGGTCATTCAAGCTGGCTGGAACTATGCGGTTGATCATGGTTGGGCGGCCCCATCCGTGAAGCGTTCGGAAGCGACGGAGACCGTTACCGCGTGATCCAGCACAAGAACAAGGAGTTCTCATGTATCTCGTAGCCGATATCAGCGTTGAGATCTGTGCCGCGAAGAGCTGTAAGCTCTGTACTCAGTACTGTCCCGAAGCCAACACCATTCTATATAGCGATGAAATGGGCAAGGACAAAGGATTCAAGTACGGCTCTGCCTACGTGGCGGTGGATCGGTGTAAGGGCTGCGCGCAATGCGTGTGGGTCTGTGACAACATGGCGAAGAACCATGCCATTAAAATGATCATGATCGATCAGCTGCCGGTCGCGGCATTGACGGACAATATTACCTATGGGGAAAAGAGCACGACAGCGACATTGGTCAGCCCTACAGTTGGGTAACTGCACGAAAGGGGAATGGGCGTGGGAACGATGCAAGATACGAGAGAGCGCATTATCGTGCCGGGACCGGCAGGGTTCCATCCGCCGTCAGCGGCTCAGTTGGGAGTAGCACTGCCTGATCCAGGGCAAGGGCTGTATTATGGACTTCTGGAGCCTAACGAAGACACAGTAATTGAAGAGATGGCCCGGAAAATGTTGACAAGCCCCAATGCTACGATCTTCCCAGGGCCTCTCGTTTTGTGGGCGTGGAATGAGCATGCCGTCGAAAAGGCGAAGGCGGTGTTGGAAATTGCTGCTCAGATCCCTGAGGTGATGATTATTCCGATGCCGGATTATCGCCCCAAGTACCCGAAAATCGATCCTGAAGAGGTCATCAATCCGAACCATCCCAATCTTACGATTTGGGGCAACAAGATTGAAGCGTGCATTTTCATCGGTGTTCACTGTCACTATGCCAATCTTACACTGAAAATGATTCGCGCAGGGACGAACTGCTGCACCATGGCCATTTGCGCTGAGCAGGGGCATGAAGATGCCATGTTGACCATTCGCGATTCAGACACTCTGAAGTTGAGAAAGACCGCACAAATCTTCAAGAAGGTTCGGGAAGAGATGGGCATTAAGTTGCCGGATAACGGCGAGAACGTCCGATTCACCGGGACTCAGGCCAAAGTCCACAATGGGAAGACGCATACTAACCCTATGACCTTTATGCCCTCGGCTGCCGGTGTTGGCAGTGCAGCCACATTTGGCCACTCAGCTGATCAGATGAAGCGAGAAGGCTAGGTTTTAGGCAAGACGATACAGTTAAGAGGTGCAACGATGAGCGAAGCATTGGAACCCCAACAGAAGACAAATCCTCAGGGCGATCCAATTACAAGTGTGGCGGCCCCCAAGGCCGATGCCAAGAAGGATCCGCATGCGGATGCGAAGCGGCAAAAGATTGTGACGCCAGAATACATGTTCCTGGAAGCTCCCCGTACCAAAGAGTTTATTACGGGAAGCGAGGCAGCGAAAGAGGCTATCCGTCGGTCTAACGTTGATCTCGCCATTGCCTATCCCATCACGCCACAAAGCGAAACCATGCAATTGGTCGGAGTGTTGTACGGTGAGGGGTATGTCAAAGAGTATTACCGCGGGGAAGAAGAAGTCGGTGTGATGGCAGCTATTGCCGGAGGGTCGCGAGCGGGTGTTCGTTGTTATACCGCGACTGCAGGTCCAGGGACGCTGAGAGGGCTGGAAGGGATTGCTTCTTGGCCCGGACATCGGCTCCCCGTCGTGGCCATGTTCACCTGTCGAGTCGTGAACGCGCCCCTGGCGATTCAGCCTGACAACATCGAAGTATCATACTTGATCAATTGCGGCATGATTGTGTTCCATGCCGAAAATCAGCAGGACATGTATGATTTTACGCTGGCCGGGTTCGTCATCAGCGAGAAAAACGATGTCACCCTTCCTGTCGGTGTATGTTGCGATGGGTTCTTTGTCACGCATGCCAGAGGCTATGTGCGTATGCAAGATCGTGGGATGAAGCTCCCGCCCCGGGAACCATGGCGAGGGGCCGTGCCGGTTCTTGATGCGGAGAATCCTCCGGCCAGACTGTCCCGGGATGCCCCGGTTCAGAAGTCGAATTTTATGGCGTACAATATTCATGCAGTGTGGCAGCAAGAAGTGTGGGCCGCAGTGGAACGTTCCCGCAAGTACATCAATCAGTATATGGGCGGTTTGCTCACGGCTGAGAATGTCGATGACGCGGAAGCGGTCATCATTGCTTCGGGTAGCGCGGCAGCTCAGTCTCGCGAAGCCGTGCGTATTTGCGCAGAGAAGGGTATCAAGATCGGCCTGATCAAGATCCGATCGCTCCGTCCGTTCCCAACCCAGGAGCTGCGTAAGTTGTGCGGAAAAGCCAAATTGATTGTTGTTCCGGAGTTCAACTACGTCGGATGGTTGGCGAAAGAAGTGGCGACGGCCATCTACGGTTTCTCGAACGCAAAAATCATCGGTGGTCCACGGGTTTATGGTGGCCAGTCGATGCCGGTCGAATTGATTGTGGATGAAGTCGAATCGGGTTTGACTGGAAAGAAGTCGACGAACGTGGCGATGTCTCAAGTCATGGGCGCATCCGCGGCCGACCATGAGGCCATGGGGCATTTCCTGCGCAGCATCTGAGCCGAGAAGAACGGTTTGAATAAAGATAGCAGAGCCCGTTCGGAAGAACCGAACGGGCTCTGTGCATTAGGGGGAAGGTGTAAGCGTTAGCCTTGGAGGTCTTCTTCGACCAGGTCGGGGCTTTCCGGCATTCCGTTGGCAATATATTTGGCGTACGACAGATAGATCAGACTGCTATCACGCATGGCCTTGGCCCCGTAGGTCATGCGTTCCAAACGCTCCGCATCAACGGGTTGCGCGGCTTGAAGTGTCGTAACATGTTCTTCCAGGACCATGGTGTATCGTTCCATGGCCATTTCCACTTCTCGATAGGCTTGCAAGATGGGGTCCGTCATGTGAAATACTCCTCTCGCTGAGCAGAATACCGCAGCATGGTTTTGAGGGTCAACAGAGGGGCCAGGGCCTATGCATCAATTGTCACCAGCTATATTGAACGCTCTCGCGACTGTGGCCAAGGTGAATATCTTAGACCCCCGTCAGCGGGTTCCTCAATCAATAACAACTGGAGTGTCCAAACTCTCGGAATTGTTTACGCGGGGTGGTCAGTACGCAGGCACCGCGTATTTCGAGGACCCTCTGCTGCGCGTCAGCTATCTATTTTACTACCTGCCTATCAACCTTTCAAAAGTAGAGCTGCTTTTGGATGAACTTCAGCCGGCATTTCCCAGAGTTCCAAACGAGGAATTTCGAGTATTAGACCTTGGGGGCGGTCCGGGAACCGGCGCCCTTGCTACGTTGGATTGGTGCCATTCCAAGTCCGTACCCTCTCCCTTATCGCTTCGTATGACGGTCGTTGATCATTCCCCGCAGGCCTTGAGGCTCTGTGCCGAGCTTTGGCAGACATACAATAAGGAGTATGAAGGTCAGACGACCCCATCACTACAGACTGTTGAACACAATCTGGAACGTTCCCTTCCCTCACTCATTCGTACGGTTGGTAGGGAGAAGGGTTACGACCTGATTATCGTCCAGAATCTTCTCTCCGAGTTATTCGTCGGGAGTTCGGATCCTATCGGTCAGCGAACGACGCTGGTGGAGGCGTTACTGGAATGTTTGACCGCAGGGGGGAGCCTGATACTCATTGAGCCGGCCCTGCGGTCTGCCTCGCGGGCCTTGCATCAGGTACGGGACAAGCTTTTGGCTGGGCAGCACTGTTCCGTCTATAGCCCCTGCCTCCATGACGCGCCGTGCCCTGCACTGGTCAAGCCGGATGACTGGTGCCATGAGGAGCGAAAGTGGGAGATTCCCGCCTGGATTGCTCAAGTGGATCGAGAAGTGGGGTTTATCAAAGACGCACTCAAGTTTTCGTATGTGATCCTGCGCAAAGATGGGAAAACGCTGGTCCCTCGAAACGCAGATTATCATCGAGTGGTCAGTGAGTTGCGCGTCATGAAGGGTGAGAAGCGGGTCTGGTTGTGTGACGAGACGGGGAGACCCGAGATCGGACGTCAGGACAAGGAACGGTCCACCTTCAATGCTCCGTTCGATGAATGGCATCGTGGGGCGATCGTACGTGTCAGTGAGATAGTCAGAAAGGATAGAAAGGGCAGGCCAGCCATGGTCGGCCGAATTGCCTCGTCAGGAACAGCGGAAATCGTTCGCCCCGCGTGAAACTCTAGTCTGCCTCCGGTTCGGAGCTGCCGTGTTGATGCGTGACACGATCCTCATCGAAGAGTTCGGCCATTTCGTCTGCCATCATGTCGCGGTCGTTGGGTACCGAAACTAAGGGGATTTCCTTGCGGGGCTTGGCCTCAGCCTCAGTAGGGGGAGCAGCCGGTTGCGGGGCCTTTGGAGTGGGTGTATCGCTCATAATAAAACCAGTATACACGAAACGGTGGTCGGAAAGGGTTACTCAAACGCTTCCAATGACGAACGTTCAGGAAACTGTGTCTTGCAGACAGTACAGGTGACGAAATAAACCGCTTCGCGGACGGACATGGTAATGCGGAAATCGAGGCTCACGCCTCGATGCTGACAGCTTGGGCACGAAATCTCTTTCAGACGATAGGGGATATCGGGCTGGGTCCGTAGATAAAAATCCATGTCGGTATACACCGGGAAATTATATCGGCACTTTAGGCAGACTCCACGGCATTCTCCATCGGGCTGCAAGGTTCGTCGATCGACGCCGAACGTATTCGTCTTGCAGATCGCGCAGCGGACACTCGACAGCCGTTTTTCTACTTCTTCAAGCGATGTGTGAGCCATCAGTTTCCCCTGGCCAGAGGTAAGAAGTATACGCACCGAGGTGAGCAATCTTCAACCGCCTGGCTTCAATTCCCAGGATTCCCTTGACCGACAGCCCGCCCTCCCTGTACTAACGAGACGATGCACATGATTAACAAACGTCTTCTTGTGGGCAATGCCGATGATGCCAAGAATCCTCCGCCGCAGGTAAGTGCCGTCTTGATGGTAGCTGAAGAGCAAAACGTGACGGTTCCTTCCAGGATTGTCTATGCCAAGATTCCATTGAAAGAATTCGGCGAGCCGACGGTCACGTCCTTGTGTGAGGCCGTGGAATGGATCGAGGCGCATGTTGCGGACCATCGACTTATGGTGTGTTGCCGAGCGGGCATGGGACGTTCGGTCTCAGTGGTGATTGCCTACCTCTGTTGCGTGGAGGGACTGTCATATGCTAACGCCGTAAAAGTCGTCTTGACGCGGCGTCCCGGCGGCATGCCCTTGCCGCGCCTCCAAGAAATTATCGAGGACCTTCGTCAGCGTCGACGGGGCCGACGCGATTCGTCACTCGCATAGGAGCTGCGTCGTCACGGCGCAGCAGGCTCGTTCGTCCGGTTTCCATTCATTCGCTCCCCCCTTCCGCGTCTGTCCCAAGCAATCGGCCCCAGATCATTCACCAAAGGTCACTCATGACGGAGTTGCATTTTGCCCCGGCGCCGTGGCGTAATTTAGCGTCTGTGGGGTTCTCCCCCCATCACCTCGGAAATTACTTCGATGCCTGAATTGCCGGAAGCGGAGGTCGCAGCGCGCCAGTTGCGTGAACGAGTTGTGGGAGCCACCGTGCAGGATTGCTGGGTCGGCCGTGGTGACATCGTGCGGGAAGGTCTGTCTTCCCTCGAATGGTACCGCCAGGCCCAGATAACGGGAGTTGAGCGAAGAGGCAAGAGCATCATTCTCACCTTTACGCGCGGAGAGCACGCGAGATTCCTTGCTGCCGAATTGGGCATGACCGGATTACTCATTTTTCGGTCCACGCCGACCAAACATCCCCAACATACTCATTTCATTCTGCACCTTGATGGGGGTGCCGAACCTGAAATCCGATACTGGAATCCTAGGCGGTTTGGGCGCCTGTCGTTGCTCGACCAGGCAGGACTGGATCGATATACGGCACGACGATTCGGGTACGACCCCCTCACTATCAGTCATGAAGAATTTCTGCGCCTGCTCGGGTCGACGCGCAGCCGGCTGAAGTCTCTATTGATGCATCAACAGGTGATTGCCGGGATTGGGAACATCTATGCCAACGAGATTCTCTTCCGCGCCGGGCTTCACCCCGATCAGGCGGCCAATCAGCTTCGGAAGAAGGCGATTGCCCAGCTCTACGGGATCATGGGTGAGGTGTTGCGTGAAGCCATCGCAATGGGAGGGTCCAGTGTGCGGGACTATTTCGCCCCGGATGGAACGGAGGGCCAGTACAAGCGCAGGCACCTGGTGTATGCGAAAACCGGGGAGCCCTGCCCCAATGGCTGCGGGGCATTGATCCGACGATCTGTGGGCGAGCGAAGTTCTTTTTACTGTCCAACTTGCCAACGGGGAGGGCGTGGTGGTTCCACTAAATCCCTAGAAAGCCCGTTGCGGATTTCGGTGAAGCCGAGGCTACAACAATAAAGTTATCAAATATTTATGATGATGAATCTTCAGTGCGCATTGTGGTAGGACTTCTGTGCTCGAAGCGTAGGCCCTTTGGAGGATTGAGCTAATCAGCAGAATTCGGTACTCTGTCGGTCCGTTTCGCTGCCCTATCACACACCAAGGAGTCGTCAATCATGGCGAAAGTGCTCGAAGGTCCCGGGATGGGGCTGATGAAGAAATGGGGAATCAACGTCCCCAATTATGTGGTCGTCACCTCCGTTGATGAGCTGACGAAGCTGGGACAAGCCAACGAATGGTTGAAGAAATCCAAGCTGGTCGTCAAGGCGCACGAGGCTCTGGGGTCGCGCTTTAAGCTTGGTCTGGTCAAGGTGGATTTGGATTTCAAAGCCGCGGAAGCCGCGGCGAAGGACATGATCGGCCGCCAAGTCGGCAGCATCACCGTGACTCAGGTCATCGTCTCTGAAATGATCCCGCACAAAGAAGAATATTACTGCGCCGTGAAATCCACCCGGGAAGGTAGCGAGGTTCTGGTCGCCAACTGCGGTGGGATCGAGGTCGAATCGAATTGGGAACGTGTCAAACGGTTGTGTCTCGAAATCGGGCAGTCCCCCTCCTCGGAATCGCTTGAAAAATTGTCCAAAGATGCAGGATTTGCCGGTGCGCTCGCCAAGAAGATGGCTGAGTTCGCAGTGAAAATGTTTGCCTGCTTCGATAGCGAAGATGCGCAATATCTCGAAGTAAACCCGGTGGTCCTCCGCGCAAGCGATGGCGAACTGGTGGCGCTCGACGCTGTGACGCTGCTCGACGGCGATGCGAAGTTCCGCCATCCGGATTGGAACTTTGCGTTTGCTGCAGAATTCGGCCGCGCCTATTCTAAGCAAGAAACCGACGTCATGGCCGTCGACAGCAAGATCAAGGGCTCGGTCAAGTTCATCGAAATCCCCGGTGGTGATACAGCCATGTTGCCGGCGGGCGGTGGCGCTAGCGTGTATTACTCGGACGCAGTCGTTGCGCGCGGCGGCAAGTTGGCCAACTATGCCGAATATTCAGGCGATCCACCCGATTGGGCCGTGGAAGTCCTCACGGAAAAGGTTTGTTCACTGCCCGGAATCAAGAACATCATCGTCGGTGGCGCGATTGCAAACTTCACCGACGTGAAGAAAACATTCGGCGGCATCATCAATGGGTTCCGTAAAGCGAAATCGGAAGGCAAACTGAAGGGGGTCAAGATCTGGGTGCGTCGCGGTGGGCCGCGCGAGAAGGAAGGTCTCGATGCCATGCGCGCGCTGAAAGACGAAGGCTTCGATATCAATGTCTTCGACCGCAACACACCGCTGACCGATATTGTCGACAAGGCGCTCCAAGCGAAGTAGCCTGCCGCCCATGATCAACTGAACATACATAAGGGGAGATCCCGATGAGTATTCTGGCAAACAAAGACACCCGTGTGGTGATTCAGGGTGGTCAAGCCGGCGTCAACGCCGCCCGCCGCATGGCTGAATTTTGCTATCTGATCAAGCGTCCACTGAACGTGGAAGCATTTGTCTACCCGCCCGATGCCGGCAAGACAAACGAAATCCCATACGGCAGCGGCCTCATTGCCATCCCCGTCTATAAGTCCATTGCCGAAGCGACGAAGAACCATCCGACAATCAATACCAGCCTCGTCTACATCGGCGCCGACCGCGCGATGAAAGGCGGCATGGAAGCGCTCGACGATTCGCACATCAAGGTGGTCTCGATGATCACCGAGGGCGTGCCGGAGAAGGATGCGAAGATTCTTGGCGCCCACGCACGAAAGCTCGGCAAGGTATTCAACGGGCCGTCGTCCATCGGCATCATCTCGGCCGGCGCTTGCCGCTTGGGTGTGATCGGCGGTGCGTTCGACAACCTCGTACTCTCCAAGCTCTATCGCGAAGGGTCGTTTGGCGTCATTACGAAATCGGGTGGGCTATCCAACGAGATCATCTGGATCTGCTCGCAATTTGCCGACGGCATCACCACGGCCATCGGTATCGGCGGCGATGCCTATCCTGGAACCGACTATGTCAGCTATCTCGAAATGTTTGAGAATGATCCGCAGACGAAGGCGGTCGTCATCGTCGGAGAGATGGGCGGCGATCTCGAAGAGCGAGCGGCTGAATGGTATGGGGCGAAGAAGCGGCGCGTCAAATTGATTGCCGTCGTGTCTGGATTCTGTCAGGAGAGTTTGCCGAAGGGGATGAAGTTCGGCCATGCCGGCGCCAAGGAAGGCCTGAAGGGCGAAGGATCGGCCCGGTCTAAATCAGATGCGCTCAAGATGGCCGGCGCGCTCGTGCCGGCGACGTTCGGCGCGCTCGGTCCCGCGATCAAGGAAACCTATCAAGAGTTATTGAAGTCCGGTCAGGTGAAGGAACCGGTTGAGCCGGCCACGTTGTCGAGGTTGCCCAAAACAGTCGAAGAAGCGATGAAGGCCGATGAGGTCATGGTCGCGCCGCTGATCCGCACGACCATTAGCGATGACCGTGGCGATGAACCCTGCTATGACGGATATCCGGCCTCTGAACTCATCAACAAGGGCTACGAAATTCCTCACGTGATGGGCCTCTTGTGGGACAAGCGTCTGATTTCAAAGCAGGAAGCCGAAATCATCAAGCGCATTATGATGCTCTCTGCGGATCATGGCCCTTGCGTGAGCGGTGCCTACGCGACGATTTTGGCCGCCTGTGCCGGTATCGGGTTGTCGCAATCGGTGGCAGCAGGCATGATCATGATTGGGCCGCGCTTCGGCGGTGCCGTGACCGATGCCGGCCGCTTCTTCAAGTATGCCGTCGACCATAAGATGTCCGTCGACGAATTTTTGGGTTACATGAAGAAGAATCACGGCCCGGTGCCCGGCATCGGCCATCGTGTGAAGAGCCTGCGCAATCCGGACAAGCGGGTGAAGGAGTTGGTCGGCTACGTCAAGAGCTTGAAGATCAAAACCCCCTGCTTGGACTTCGCGCTTGAAGTGGAAAAGATCACGTCAGTGAAGAAGGACAATCTGATTCTGAATGTCGACGGAACGATGGCGGCCGTGCTGGTCGACATCGGGTTCCCAGTCGATAGCTTGAACGGATTCTTCATTCTGTCGCGCACGATCGGATTGATCGGCCATTGGGTGGATCAGAAGCGGCAGGACAGCCGCTTGATCCGGCTGTTCGATTATCTCGTGAACTATGCGGCGCCCAAACGGCGGGAAGTGCCGCCGCTGAAATAGCGTGAACCGTGACGCATCTTACGTGAAGCGCCAGAAAGCCTGCGAGATACGCTTCGCGAGCGACGATACACACCGAAGACGGAGAAAAAATCATGTCTATAGATCTTGCCAAACAATTGTATGCCAGAATGCCGGACGTTTTTGCCAAGGCCAGGAAGAAGTTCGGCCGGGGCCTGACGCTGGCCGAAAAGATATTGGTATCTCACGCGGATAATTTTGTTGCGCAGACTTGGGAGCGAGGGAAAGCGATGCTGGCGCTCCGTCCTGATCGCGTCGCGATGCAGGATGCCACGGCGCAGATGGCCATGCTTCAGTTCATGCAGGCTAATAAGAAGCAAGCGGCTGTGCCCAGCACGATCCACTGCGACCATCTCATTCGAGCTGAAATGGGTTCTGAGAAGGACCTGCTCCGCGCGATGGACGAGAACAAGGAAGTCTATAACTTCCTCGCATCTGCCGCGAAAAAATACGGGATTGGATTTTGGAAGCCGGGTGCCGGCATCATCCACCAGGTCGTGCTGGAAAATTATGCCTTTCCCGGCTGCTTGATCATCGGAACGGACTCGCATACGCCCAATGGCGGGGGCTTGGGCGGATTGGCGATCGGCGTCGGGGGCGCGGATGCCGGTGAAGTCATGGCCGGTCTTCCCTGGGAAGTCCTGCATCCAAAATTGATCGGCGTTCGCCTCACAGGCAAGCTGAATGGGTGGGCTTCACCGAAGGACGTGATTCTCTACCTCTGCGGTCTTCTCACCGTGAAGGGTGGTACGAACAAGATTGTTGAGTATTTTGGTGCCGGCGCAGAAACTATCAGCGCAACCGGAAAAGGGACGATCTGCAATATGGGCGCGGAATTGGGCGCGACGACCTCCGTGTTCCCATTCGACCAGAAGATGGTCGCCTACATGAACATCATGGACCGGGCAGACCTGGCGAGCTTTGCGCAGTCGCACAAAGAGCTGCTTGTGGCTGATCCTGAGGTCTACCAGTCGCCGGAGAAGTACTACGACCAGATTGTCGAAGTTGATCTGTCCACGCTTGAGCCGCACGTCGTTGGTCCGCACACACCGGATCTCGCCCGGCCGATCTCAAAATTGGCAGCTGAGGCGAAGGAAAAAGGTTATCCGGTCGAGCTCAAGGCGGCCCTCATCGGCAGTTGTACCAATTCATCGTACGAAGACATCAGTCGCTCCGCGCACATTGCGCGGCAGGGGTTGAAGGCGGGCCTGAAGGCAAAGGCTTCCTTCCTCGTCTCGCCAGGCTCGGAGCGTATTTACCATACGATGAAGCGTGACGGCTTCTTGGAGACGTTCGAACAGCTGGGCGGCACCGTCCTGTCGAATTCCTGCGGGCCCTGCATCGGGCAGTGGAAACGGGCCGATGGCGTGAAGGGCAAGGCGGATTCCATCGTCAGCTCGTTCAATCGCAACTTTCCTGGCCGCAATGACGGGATCAGCGAAACGCTGTCATTCCTTGCCAGCCCGGAGGTCGTGACCGCCTATGCGATATCGGGGAATCTTGGTTTCGATCCTGTGAATCAGAAGCTTAAGGGTGCTGATGGAAAAGAATTCAAATTCGAACCGCCGCAGGGCGAAGAGTTGCCTGCCAAGGGATTTGCGAAGGGCGATGAAGGCTTCGTGGCTCCCGCGGAAAATGGCGATGCGCTCACTGTGGACATTCCCCCGACCAGCGAGCGGCTCCAGCTGTTACAGCCGTTCCCGCGTTGGGATGGTAAGGATTTCGAGAAGCTCCCGCTCTTGATTAAGACGAAGGGCAAGACCACCACCGACCATATTTCTCCGGCCGGTCCATGGCTGAAGTATCGGGGGCACCTCGACAAGATCAGCGATAACATGTTCTTGGGTGCGAATAGTGCCTTTTCATCAGAGCCCGGCAAGGGCATCGATGTGTTGACCGGTGAATCGGGCCTCACCATTGCTCAAATTGCGCGGCGATACAAGGCCAAGGGGATCGGCTCCATCGTTGTTGGCGATGAGAACTATGGCGAAGGCAGCAGCCGCGAACATGCAGCTATGTCGCCCCGGTTCTTGAACGTGCGCGTCGTGATCACCAAGAGCTTTGCCCGCATACATGAAACCAATTTGAAGAAGCAGGGGATTTTGGCGCTGACCTTTGCTGATCCGAAGGATTACGACAAAATCGAGCAGCAGGACCGCATCAGTGTGACGGGGCTGAACAATCTGGCTCCCGGCAAGCCGGTGCAGGTGACCATACACAAGGCGGATGGCACAGCGCTCACCATCCAGGCGAACCACAGCATAACCGAACAACAGATTGGGTGGTTCAAGGCTGGTTCGGCGTTAAATGCGCTGAACTAATAAACAGCGAAAGAGGAAAACTATGACGACCGAAGCCTCCAAAATTATTTATACAAAGACCGATGAAGCGCCCATGCTGGCGACCTATTCGTTCTTGCCGATCATCAATGCCTTCAGCAAAGCAGCCGGTGTGTCGGTAGAGTTGCGGGATATTTCATTGGCCGGGCGCATTCTCGCGGTGTTTCCCGAATACCTGACGCCCGAACAGAAGCAGCCGGATGCGTTGACAGAATTAGGCGAACTTGCCAAGACGCCGGAAGCGAATATCATCAAGCTCCCGAACATCAGCGCTTCGCTTCCCCAATTGAATGCTGCCATCAAGGAATTGCAGAGCCAGGGCTACAAGCTTCCCGAGTACCCGGAAAATCCGAAAGATGACAGAGAGAAGGACATCAAGGCCCGCTACGACAAAGTCAAAGGCAGCGCCGTCAACCCGGTTCTGCGCGAAGGCAACTCAGATCGCCGCGCGCCGCTCTCCGTGAAGGCCCACACCAGGAAGCATCCGCATAAGATGGGAGCCTGGAGTCCGGACTCCAAGACGCACGTTGTCCATATGAAGGGCGGGGATTTCCGGTCCAATGAAAAGTCGATGACGACGACCGCGGCGACTGATGCGCGGATCCAGTTCGTTGGCCAGGACGGCAAGACGACCGTGCTCAAGCCGAAAGTGGCGCTGCAGGCCGGTGAAGTGATCGATGCCACGTTTATGAGCAAGCGCGCGTTGCGCGACTTCCTTGAAGTGCAAATTGAGGATGCCAAAAAACAGGGGGTGTTGTTCTCGATCCACATGAAGGCCACCATGATGAAGGTCTCGGACCCCAAGATCTTCGGTCATGCCGTGACGGTGTATTACAAGGACGTGTTCGAGAAGCACGGCGAGACCCTCAAAAAGCTGGGCGTTGATCCGGACAATGGCCTGGGCGACTTGTATCTCAAGATCAAAGCCTTGCCAGACGATCAGCGCAAGGCGATTGAAGCCGACATCCAGGAGGTCTACAAGAAGCGGCCTCCAATGGCGATGGTGAATTCCGACAAGGGGATCACCAATCTGCATGTGCCGAGTGACATCATCATCGACGCCTCCATGCCGCCGGTCATTCGCGACAGTGGAAAAATGTGGGGCCCGGACGGCAAGCTGGCCGATACCAAGTGCGTGATTCCCGATGCCAGTTACGCGCCCGTCTACCACGAGGTCATTGAATTCTGTAAGAAGCATGGCGCTTTGGATCCGAAGACCATGGGCAGCGTGCCCAACGTCGGTCTCATGGCGCAGGCAGCGGAGGAATATGGTTCGCACGACAAGACCTTTAAAGCTCCTGGAAACGGTACGATGCGCGTGGTGGATGCATCGGGGAAGACGTTGTTGGAGCACAGGGTGGAAGAAGGCGATATTTGGCGCATGTGTCAGGTGAAGGATGCCCCGATTCGGGATTGGGTCAAGCTGGCGGTGAATCGTGCGAAGGCCACCGGCGCCCCAGCGATTTTCTGGCTGGATAAGACCAGAGCGCACGATGCGCAATTGATCACGAAGGTCGAAACTTACTTGAAAGATCACGACACCAAGGGGCTCGATATCCGGATCATGACCCCAGCCGATGCGACGCGTTTGTCGTTGGAGCGGATCAAGGAAGGGAAGGACACGATCTCTGTGACTGGGAACGTGTTACGCGACTACCTCACAGACCTGTTCCCGATTCTCGAAATCGGGACCAGCGCCAAGATGCTCTCGATCGTTCCGCTGCTGAACGGCGGCGGGCTCTTCGAGACCGGTGCCGGAGGGTCTGCTCCAAAGCATGTCCAGCAGTTCCAGGAAGAGGGGTATCTGCGGTGGGATTCACTCGGGGAATTCCTCGCGCTGGCTGCGTCATTAGAGCATCTTGCCAAAGTGGCGAACAACCAAGCAGCAAAAATTCTGGCTGACTCGCTCGATCAGGCCAATGCCAAGTTCCTGGAGAGCAACAAGTCTCCAGCCCGCAAGGTAGGCGAGATTGATAACCGCGGGAGCCATTTCTATCTGGCATTGTATTGGGCGCAAGCCTTGGCCCAGCAAACGCAGGACAAGAATCTGGCGGCACGTTTTGCCAAGATCGCCAAGGAGATGGCGGACAATGAAGTCAAGATTACGACCGAGCTTCTGGCTGCTCAAGGGAAGCCAGTGGACGTGGGTGGATATTACCACCCCAACGATGACAAGGCGTACAAGGCGATGCGTCCAAGCGCAACCTTGAATGCCATTGTGGACGCGATTGCCTAGGACATCGGTCCTGTTCTGTTACGAGTAGAACGTGTACTGTGTGAGTTTCGTTGGGGGTAATGGATGAGGGGCGATCCCTCGCATTGCCCCTAACCTTTCACCCCTCACCAGTTTGGGGAATATGGCACAAGAAGACGCCAATGTGATCGATCAGCCGGAAGTTCTCCGCCATAAAATGGTGACGATTGAAATCTCCGGTAAGAAATACGAAGTGCCGGAGGGTATCACCGTGATCAAGGCCCTGTGGTACACGGGTCAGGAAGTGGTGCGGGGAGCCGGCTGTCTCGGTGGGTTCTGCGGCGCCTGCGCGACCTACTATCGAACCAAGGACGACCCTAAGGTGCGCACGTGCCTGGCCTGTCAAATGGCCGTGGAGGACGGCATGTCCTTCACCATTATGCCCCCGTTCCCTGCTCGGAAGGCCCTGTACGACATCCAGACTCTCAAAGACCCGAAGCAAGACCTTTTTAATCTGTATCCCGAAGCGCCGCTCTGTCGAAATTGTAACGCCTGTACAGAGGCCTGTCCGCAGAAAATCGATGTGCGGGAAGGGGTTTGGAAAGCGGTGTTCGGTGACTTCAAGAGCGTGTCCGAGATGTTCATGGACTGTGTCATGTGCGGGATGTGCACGCCGGTCTGTATTGCCGACATTGCTCCCAATCTAGTGGCCCTGTATGTAAGCCGAGCGCAAGGCGCTCACTTCACCGAAAAGCCTCAGGGGCTCGAGACACGCATCAAGGAAATTCAGGATGGCCGCTTCAACGAGGAGTGGACCAAAATCCTCGCAATGAACGAAAAAGAGCTGGCCGATCACTGTGCGACAGTGAAGTAATGCATCGTGCCGTCAGTCGGTCCTCGGCAGATATAACTGGGGACCGTGCTCCCTGCTGAAAGCGAAATCATGGATATTCACGCGCTCCAACAAATTGTTCATCAGACTCGGGATGCTCGCCGCAAGCAGACCATTCCGAAATTTTCTGCCGCAGACCGCGACCAGTTGATTCACACGTACCACCCTGACTACCGCGCCAGCGCCTATCGCCCGATTCGATTTGGCCCTAACATGAACGACCAGACGGTTGTTGAACTGGCAGCCTTACTCGAAGGCGATAGTCCCATTGCGGACAATGCCGATCTGACACCCCACTACACGACAGATGTCTTGGTCATCGGTGGAGGCGGCGCTGGGTGTGCTGCGGCCTTGCATGCCCACGGGACCGGCGCCAAGGTTATTCTGGCCACCAAGCTTCGACTTGGCGATTCCAACAGCGTGATGGCTCAAGGGGGAATGCAGATTTCTGTGGCCCCTGAAGACTCTCCTGTGACGCATTTCCTCGATACGCTTAAGGGCGGCCACATGCAGAACGACCATGAACTGCTCAAGGTGATGGTCGAAGAAGGCCCCTCCATTGCCAAGTGGCTGATTGAACTCGGCGTGCTCTTCGATCGACAGGCTGACGGCAATCTGCATGTGAAGAAAGGGGGAGGCAGTTCCAAGCCACGCCTTTTGACCTGCTCAGACTATACCGGCCTTGAGATCATGCGCGTGCTGAAGGACGAAGTCCTGAATCAAAAGATCCAACTTCTCGAATTTTGCGCGGCGGTCGAGTTGCTCAGCGACGACAATGGCCACTGTACCGGCGCGATCTTCAAGGATCTAGACAATCATCGACATGTGGTCGTTGCAGCCAAGTCAGTGATCCTCGCAACCGGTGGTATTGGTCGCCTGCATATTCAGGGATTTCCCACGAGCAATCATTATGGGGCGACCGGAGACGGCTTGTGCCTCTCGTACCGGATGGGCGCGAAGCTCGACCACATCGATACGTTTCAATATCATCCCTCGGGCGCGGTCTATCCAGAGCAATTGATCGGGGCCTTGGTCACGGAGGGTATTCGGTCGGAAGGCGGCCATCTTGTGAACGCCAAGGGCGAGCGCTTCGTGAACGAACTCGATACCCGCGACGTGGTGTCCTCCTCGATCATCCGAGAGTGTGGAGAGGGTCGCGGCATTCGCACCATGTCAGGACGTGTCGGCGTGTGGTTGGATACCCCTCTCTTGGATGCGGAGCATGGACCGGGAACAGTCGAGAAGCATTTTCCCGCGATGATGATGCAGTTCGAGCGGTTCGGGATCGACATCAGCAAGGACCCAGTGCTTATCTATCCGACGCTGCATTATCAAAACGGTGGCGTGAAGATCGATACGAATTCCGAAACCAACGTAAAGAATCTCTTTGTCGCCGGTGAAGCGTCCGGCGGCTTGCATGGACGCAATCGATTGATGGGCAATTCGCTGCTTGACCTGATGGTCTTTGGTAAACGCTCAGGCCTGACAGCCGGGTCTCGTGCCGGATCAATGCAACAGGGGACACTCACGGTCAAGCATCTCCAGCGATTCCGTGCTGAAGCGAAGAAGCACGGTAATTCCAGTGGCGTGATCTCTCCCATGATCCTCCCTGCCTACACGCGCAAAGAACCAGAACGTACCGCAAATGGCTGATCGCGTCTGGTCTGACCAAGAAGACCTCGCTCTTAGCCACCCGCGATATGCCAGGTGCCATGAGCCATTAGCTCTTATGAGGATTACATGAACGTTCATGAATTTCAGGCCAAGCAGTTATTTGCGCAGTTTGGAGTACCAGTGCCACGCGGAAAAGAAGTTACGTCTCCGGAAGCGGCGACTACCTGGGCCAATGAGCTGAATACCCCGGTGTTTGTCGTCAAGGCGCAAATCCATGCGGGCGGGCGTGGCAAAGCCGGTGGCGTCAAGATCACGAAGGACAAGGCAGCCGTCGCTGGATTGGCTAAGGAGTTGATCGGCAAGACCTTGATCACTCACCAGACCGGACCGAAGGGAAGAAAGGTCCATCGGCTGCTCCTGGAAGAAGGGGCCAACATCGCAAAAGAGCTGTATCTGAGCATTTTGGTGGACCGCGATACCGGCTGGCCGACGTTTATCGCCAGCACCGAAGGCGGCATGGAAATCGAAGAGGTCGCGGAGAAGACTCCGGAGAAGATCATCAAGGAAGCGATCGATCCCGCAGTGGGATTCCAGGGGCACAATGGGCGCAATGTGGCGTTTGCCTTGGGGCTTCAGAATATGGAGCCGGCCGTCATCAATCCCTTTGTGCAGATGCTCGGCAACCTCTATCGCCTCTTTATGGAAAAGCATGCTGCACTCGTCGAAATCAACCCGTTGATCATTACCAAGGAAAAGACCTTGGTGGCGCTGGATGGGAAGGTGTCGTTCGACGACAACGGCCTCTTTAAGCATGAAGATGTCCAGAAGATGCGGGACCTCAACGAAGAAGATCCGCTGGAAATTGAAGCCACGGCGAACAATCTCAACTACGTGAAGCTTGACGGCAACATCGGCTGCATGGTGAACGGTGCCGGCCTTGCCATGGCGACCATGGACGTCATTAAGCTGGCGGGCAGCGAGCCGGCGAATTTCTTGGATGTGGGCGGCGGTGCAACGAAAGACACGGTTGCGGCCGGCTTTCGGATTCTGCTCAAAGACCCGAACGTCAAAGGCATCTTCATCAATATCTTTGGTGGCATCGTGCGGTGCGAGCGGATCGCGCACGGTGTAATCGAAGCGGCCAAAGAAGTGAAGATTGCGGTGCCGTTGGTGGTGCGGCTCCAGGGTACGAATGCAGATGAAGGCCGCAAACTGTTGGCGGAGTCGGGTCTCAAGTTGGATGTCGCCAACGATCTGTGGGAAGCCGCGCAGAAAATTGTGAAGCTGACCGGCAAGGCTGTGTAAAGGAGAAGACCGTGAGCATTCTCGTTAATAAAAATACACGTGTGGTGGTACAGGGGATCACGGGGAAAGAGGGCTCTTTCCACGCGACGCAGTGCAAAGCCTACGGCACGAAGATGGTCGCCGGGGTCACGCCGGGAAAGGCCGGACAGGAAGTCGAGGGCATTCCCGTGTTCAACACTGTGGCCGATGCGGTCAAGAAGACCGAGTGCGACACCTCTCTGATTTTTGTGCCTCCGCCGTTTTGTGCCGATGCGATATTGGAAGCCGCTGATGCAGGCGTCAAGCTGATTATCTGCATTACGGAAGGCATTCCCGTGAACGATATGGTGAAGGTGAAGCGGGCGCTGCATGGCCGCGATGTCCGATTAGTCGGCCCAAACTGCCCGGGTGTCATTACAGTCGATGAGGCCAAGATCGGCATCATGCCGGGCTTCATCCATAAGCGCGGGGTCGTCGGCGTTGTGTCACGCAGCGGCACCTTGACGTACGAAGCGGTCCATCAACTCTCGACGTTGGGACTTGGCGAAACGACCTGCGTGGGTATCGGCGGTGACCCGGTCAACGGCACCGGCTTCGTCGATGTCTTGCCGCTGTTCGAGAAAGATCCTGAAACCCAGGCCGTCGTCATGATCGGCGAAATCGGTGGCGATGCGGAAGAAAAGGCTGCTGAATACATTAAGAAGAACGTCAAAAAGCCGGTGATCAGCTTTATCGCCGGCATTACGGCGCCTCCAGGACGCCGCATGGGCCACGCGGGTGCGATCATTTCCGGTGGCAAGGGCACGGCGAGTGAGAAGATGAAGGCGCTCGAAGCGGCCGGAGTTCGAGTGGTGAAGAATCCCGCTGAGATCGGCCATGCTGTGAAGGCGGCGCTCGGCCGCTAGCGGCCGACACGTTTCCCAAAGAGGGCGTCGGAGCCGATCCGACGCCCTCTTTGCATTTTAGGACAATAGGTTGGTTCGATCAGGGATGGGGCATGTTGAAGGCAGGGAATTGTTCATCCACTGGGGAGGAGCGATGAAGGCAACGCTCGTAAACAGCTTCTTCGCGACGGTTCTGTTGGCCGCGTCCCACGCCCTTGCTTCGCAGGGCACAATCTCGACCTGGCATGGTCACGCAGCGTTTGAGGTCACGACGCCGACCGGCAAGATCCTCTGATCGAACCTTGGCTGAATAATCCGGTCAATCCTCTGATCAAAGACCAGCAGGATCCCTTAATATTGGCGGCCATTTCGAAATCGAGCCTGCGATGGCGGCACGAGCCGCTGCCAGGGTGATGGCGACTGTGGCCCTACCATTACCCAACCGTTCCTGTGCAGATCCAGGACCAGAATCTTCCCTTTTTCCCTTGCGAGAGACGTGGTACTGTATACAGGCCTACGAGAGCGGAATGGCCTGAGTGCGTTGGATTGCTCGCCCCTAACTCGAGATAGGATCGGCCTCCCTCCAGGAGACGCGGTGACAGTACAAGGAGCCCCGGTTACTGTCCGTATGAAAGGACGCCACTATGCTCGTGTTTCTCATACATGTGCGTGACCCCCAGTTTTATGCCCTCCCTGCGAAGACCCGAGCCAAGAATGGGCGCATTCGGGTGATGGGATTTCCGCCTATCGGCATCATGTCCTTGTCGTCCGTGTTGAAGCGGGCAGGCCACGAATGTGTGATGTTCGACCAGGCCCACCCGGAGACGCCCAACGATTTTATTATCGAACAAATCAAACAACGGAAACCGACCCTGGTCGGGCTGAGCTTCCTCAGCACCACCAGCTACCCCTATGCGAAGATTCTTGCCCGTCAGATTCGGGCCACCGACAGCAACGTGAAGCTGGCCTTCGGCGGGGTGTTTGCCAGTCTCAATGCCGGGCTCGTCAAACTACAATGTCCGGAAGTGGATTTCATCTGTCGGGGAGACGGGGAGCAATTGCTGTTGGATTTGCTCGATCGCATCGACGACCCCCAGGAGGTGGGCGGCGTGACCTGGGCGAAAGACGGCCAGGTAATCAATAATCCCAACCGGACCATGGAGCGCCACCTGGACCAGTGGCCCTTCCCAGACCGGGAAAGTTTGGAGTTGGATTTCGTCGAATCCATGCCCTTGGATGTACCGGCCGTGTTGTCCATGGAACGGTTTACGACCATGCAGACGTCTCGGGGATGCCCATGGCCCTGCGTCTTCTGCGATATCCCGATCTTCAACGAAGGCAAGTGGCGCGCGCGCAGTGCGCAGCACGTCGTCGATGAGCTCAAATACCTTGAGGCGAGCGGGTACGGGTCCGTCTACTTCGTCGACGATCACTTCCTGTTGCAGCCGAAGCGGATCGATGCGATTTGCAAAGGCATCATCGAGGCGAAGCTCTCTATTCAATGGGGGATCGAAGGCCGCGTCGACTCAGTCGCGCAGCACCTCTTCCCCGCCATGGCCAAAGCGCATTGCCGGACGGTGATGTTCGGCATCGAGAGCGGAAGCCAGAAGATTCTCGATCGCCTCCAAAAGGAGCAGACGCTTGCAGAGGTTGAGACCGCGGTTAGAAATGCGAAGAAGGCCGGGATCGAAATCGTCCATGGTTTCTTTACCGTGGGCAACCCAGATGAAACTGTGGAGGATATGCAGAAGACGTTCGACTTCGCATCCAAACTGCCGCTGGATACCTTCGGGTTCAACCGACTTTGCGTCTATCGAGGGACGCCCCTATGGCAGGAATACATCAAGCGCGGCCTGGTCACCGACGCCAAGGATTGGTACAAGTATTTTAAATGTTCAGAGATCGATCCGACCTGTTTGCCTGGAGCGGTCATCAATACGGTGCGGCAGGAAGGGCTGAAGAAGCTGTTTATTTATAAGCTCACCCGCTATCCCATTCAGACCTTCAAATTGCTGCGTCGATTTCTGCGTTATATGCCCTTCCGCGATGTGGCCTATCTCATCATCAAGCCGTTCTTGGGACAGAAGAAGGGCGCGACCAAGGCCGAGGTGCTGTCGCGGGCGGTTGAGCATGCGGAGATGAAAGACGCCGCGGCGCAACTCACCCAGCTTAGCGACGAGTTATTGCATAGTGTGTTGGAAGAGTCGAAAGCGGAGCGCCAGCGGATTCAGCAGGAGGCCGAAGGTTCCCGCGAACTTCCGATGGTCAATGTCCGCTAGCGCCAGACGAGCCTCAGTATTCCATTCAAGATGTTCAAAGGCCATCCAGCGCGGCCGTAGCGAGTGAAGAGGCGCATCGTACTCCGGGCTGTAGGGTGAGTTTCTGAGTGATGCGAGAACAAAGCTGGATGGATGTTCCAACATCCTGCTAGACCGAAATCCCCCAGAGCTGTTTGGCGGCCAGGCCGATACCATAGCTGACGCCGACAGCGACCGTGATGATGACCACATTCAGGATGACTCATCGTCGGATGTCCATGCTGGCGAGGAATGAAAGTACGGTCGAAACCAGAATCACCATGAGGCCAGCGGTGAGGATCGATACCAGCGCGTCCGTGGCTCCGAACAACACCGGTAAAACCGGAACGAGCGCTCCGGCAATATAAGCGGATCCCACGACCAAGGCCGACCTCAGGGGTGGTTCTCCAACCTCGCTGTCTGCGGTGTTCTCTTCCAGAAACAGTTTCCTTGCGCGTTCCGTCACCGTCACTTCCTGTTCAGAATTCAGCGCGAGAAATGCGCCGGCCCCCATGGAGATGGCCCCGGCCACCGCCGTGGTCGCGGCGGCAACCAGGACCGCGCTGGCGCTCCCGAAGGCCCCGAAGAATCCGCTGACCGCCCCCAGAATCTCGACCAGTCCGTCGTTCAATCCCAAGAAAATGTTTCGGATCTTTTTCGCGTTGATTTTTCGCTCGGTCAATTGGGTGACCAGCACGTCTTCGTGCTTAAACTCGTCCATCAAAATGTCCCAGAGAGCCTGACCGAGCGGCTGGGATTGATAGCTCTTCCACAAGGTCAGATACTTGCGGACGCCATGAACTTCGATCGCTTCGAGAACGAGGTGGATGGCCGTCGTGTCGAACAGCCGGCAGGCGAGCAACATGATTTGCAGTTTGATGCGTCGCCCAAGATCCAGGCGCTCAAGCTTGAGCTGGAAAAAACTCTGCCAGAACGCCAGATGCCGGACCTCGACTGTGGCCAATTCATCCAAAGTCTTGCGGGAATTGCCGTCGTTCAATACCTCTCTCAGCGACTTGTACAAGGATAAGTCGAATAGCTCATCGAGAATGAGCCCTCGTGCCATGCGGGAATCATACGGAGGAGCGGTGACCATGAACGACCTCGACAGGAAAGGCAGCCAATGAGTAAATCAATATCTGAGCTGTCTACTGATTGGGCAAAGACTAATTAGAGAGGGGGTCCCGGAAATTCGGACAGTGTGATAAGTGGGA
>JAHFEW010000070.1 GCA_023248215.1 Nitrospira sp. | reverse complement strand
CCAATTGTCCGGTCGCTTTAGCGAAGTCGCGCACGCGACGGGGATTCACCACAATCACCGGCCGCGACGCGTCCACCAAGCCGCGCACCAGGGCTCGCTCCAAACCGCCCGTCGCTTCGAGCACCACCAAGGTCGGGGCGAAGGGTTGGAGATGACGGATCAGCGTCGTGATCCCCTGAGCGCTATTGGCAACGGAGAGTCCGGGGCCGAAGGGCCGAACGGCGAGATCCAATTGAGGCTTCGAAATATCAATCCCGATCAAGCGTCGTGTGAGGGTTGTCATACCACCTCCTGAAACTTCGCCCAGCCTTGCCGCGATCCGGGCTTGAAATGGCCCTGGCAACTGTACGGGCTCTGCTGACGGAGGACGTGATGACCTACGCTCGCATACCGTCTTTCAGACCTGAGGAATAAGCGATCTATCACGTCCAGATATTCGTTCATGATACAAGGATAAACGAGGGCCAACACTAGCAGAAACTTATACCGATCCATCTTTTGGCTCTTAGCTGCTAGTTGGGTTCTGCCCTGATTTCACGGACACCTTGATTAAGGCCATAATGGGCCAGGAGGGGCGTCATGAAACAAAGGCGGAAGTTTTCAGCGGAGTACAAACGTGAAGCAGTGGCGATGCTCGAATCCCCGGTGTGAGCGTGAGCCAGATCGCAGCGGAACTGGGAATTGGGGCGAATGTCCTGGGGCGCTGGCGTCGGGAGTTACGTCGGCAGCCGACTCAGGCATTTGTGGGCAACGGCCGATCGCGCGATGAGGAGCTGGTCCTCCTGCGTCGAGAGGTGGCCCGAGTGAGCAAGGAGCGTGATTTTTTGCGAGAAGCGGCAGCGTTCCTCGCGAAAGCGTCGCGATGCAGTATCGGATGATCCAACGGTGCCGCGACGCGTTTTCCATCCGGATCATGTGCCGATGGTTGCGGGGGACAGAGCCGCAACGCTTTCGCTAGTGGCGCAGAATTCAAACTTTACCAGTACCCCTAATCGGCTTACGGAGCTGACGCTGCTGCGAGGGGAATTTCAATGAGAGTTCCAGGCTGAATCCTCTTCAACGCCACTTCAATACCAGGCAACAATCCGACCACCGCACGAACCTGATTGGTAGGGATGACGAGAACGGCGAGCCTTCGGCCGGATAGATTCTGTTGGTGGCGGAGATTCTGATCGGCGGTGACAAAGATGTCGAATTGTTCTTCGGCTCGTCGAAGCAATTCGCCATTCTTTATTCCACTCCATCCCATTTCCTGAACTGTACTGATAAGGAGGTGCGGAAGGCGCTTCTGTATCACTCGGGGTACAGACTCGTCGAGAAGGATCTTCAAGCAGACTGTGCCAACTTCAAGAGAGTGGACTTGGAAAACTCAAGGACTTGGATCGCTTGTTGGCGGGTGACGCTGGGAAAGTTATCCAGAAACTCATCAAGGGATAGGCCTGCTTCGAGGTTGGTCAACAATGCCTCCACCGGCACGCGCGTCCCCTTGAACACCGGAGCCCCACTCACAATTTCTGGATCGATGGTAATCGGAAGGAACCCGAGCTCTTTCTCGTCGATGATCAGGTTCATACAACCCGTTCTCCTTATGAGAGGGTTTTCTTAGCTGACTTGCCGGCCAGTAAATACTTATCCACCCCCGCCGCCATCTTTCGCCCTTCGGCGATGGCCCAGACGATGAGTGAGGCGCCGCGCTTGGTGTCGCCGCCGGCAAAGACGCCGTCGAGGTTGGTCATGAAGTTGTCATCGACGGTCACACAGCCGCGCGCATCGTAGGTGACGCCGAGGCTGTCGAGGAAGCCGTTTCGCACCGGACCCGTGAAACCCATGGCGAGCAACACCAGATCCGCATCCAGTTCAAAGTCCGTATTCGGCATCGGGACGAACTTGCCGCCTTCGAACTTGACCCGATTGGCATGCAGCTTGGTGACATGGCCATTATGGCCGGTGAACTTGCTGGTGGACACGCTCCACTGCCGGTCGCAGCCTTCCTCGTGCGCATGCGACGTGCGAAGTTGCATGGGCCAGAGCGGCCAGGGAGTGGAATCCGCACGCGACGGTGGGGGCTCCGGCAACACTTCGAACTGATGCGCCTCGGTGCATCCCTGACGATGCGCGGTCCCCAGACAGTCGGACCCGGTATCGCCGCCGCCGATGATGATCACCCGTTTGCCCTTGGCGGTAATCGGTTCATCGGAGACGGAAATGCCCGCCGTCCGCTTGTTCTGCTGTGTGAGGTAATCCATGGCGAAGTGGATGCCCTTGAGCTCGCGACCGGGAATGGGCAGATCACGCGCCAGCTCAGCGCCCATCGTCAAACCTACCGCATCGAATTGCCGGCGCAGTTGCTCGGCGGTGATATCTTTTCCCACGGTGACGCCGCACTTGAACTCGACGCCTTCAGCCTTCATCTGCTCCAGCCGCCGATCAATGACCCACTTTTCCATCTTGAAGTCGGGAATACCGTAGCGCAATAGCCCGCCGATGCGATCGCCTTTTTCAAACACCGTCACGCTGTGGCCGGCACGCGCCAACTGTTGCGCCGCAGCGAGACCAGCCGGCCCCGACCCGACGATGGCGACGGTCTTCCCGGTCTTTCTGACCGGCATGGCCGGTTCGACCAGGCCTTCGTTAAAGCCGCGATCGATGATGTTCCATTCGAGGATACGGATCGACACGGGATCGCTGTTGATCCCCAACACGCAGGCCCCTTCGCAGGGCGCGGGACAGAGCCGACCGGTGAACTCCGGAAAATTATTCGTGGTGTGCAGGGCTTTGAGCGCGTCTTTCCAACGCCCGCGGTAGACGAGATCGTTCCACTCGGGGATCAGGTTCACCACGGGACAGCCGGTATTGCCCTGACAGAAGGGCACGCCGCAATCCATGCAGCGCGCGCCCTGGATCTTCAGCTTCTCCTCGGAGATGGGCTCATACATCTCCTTCCAATCGAGCACACGCAGCTCGACCGGTTTCCGTTTCGGTCCCTCACGAGCATATTTCAGAAAGCCCTTTGGATCACCCATCTCTTATTCGTCTCTCGTCCTTCGTATCTCGCCTGAGGCTTTACGGGATACGCTCACGCTTCACGTTTATTTGGCGACCTTAGCCGCCGCGGCCTTCCGCTCCGCCAGTACACGTTTGTAGTCGATCGGCATGACCTTCACGAACTTCGGCAATATGGCCTCCCAGGCATCGAGAATGCGTTTCGCGTTGCGGCTGCCGGTATACAGAAAGTGCGACGTAATCATCTCGTGCAACACTCGTTTATCCTCATCGGCGCTGACCGTCTCCAAGTCCACCATGCCGAGGTTGCAGCGCGACTGGAACTTATCCGACTCGTTCAGCACAAACGCCACCCCGCCCGACATGCCCGCAGCAAAATTTCTGCCGGTCGGGCCTAAGACCGCCACGACGCCGCCGGTCATATATTCGCAGCCGTGATCGCCCGTCCCTTCGACGACGGCACGCACGCCGCTGTTTCGCACGGCAAACCGTTCCCCCGCCAGACCGTAGAAATAGGCTTCACCCTGCGTCCCGCCATAGAGCGAGGTATTGCCGACGAGGATGGTCTCTTCCGGCGTATAGATCGCGTTCTTCGGCGGGAAGACGATGATCTTGCCGCCCGACAGACCCTTCCCGATGTAGTCGTTCGACTCGCCTTCCAAAATCAGCGTGATGCCGCGCGCGAGAAAGGCCCCGAACGATTGACCCGCCGATCCATTGAACTTGATCGTGATCGTATCAGCGGGCAAACCTTCCAACCCGTACTTCTTGGCGATCCGGCTGGAGAGCATCGTGCCCACGGTGCGGTTCAAATTCCGGATCGATAGTTCCAGCGTCACCTTCTCGCCGTGCTCGATCGCCGGCCGGCATTGCTCGATGAGTTTCCAGTCTAGAATGTCGGCGATACCATGGTCCTGTTTCTGGACACAGTATCGCGGAACCTCCGGGCCGACCTCCGGCATCTTAAGCAGCGGCGAGAGATCGAGGCCTTTCGCCTTCCAATGGTCGACGGCCTTCTGAATCTTGAGTTTGTCCACGCGCCCGACCATCTCATTGATGGTCCGGAATCCCAGCTTGGCCATGATCTGCCGCAATTCTTCGGCGATGAAGAAGAAGAAATTCACGACGTGCTCCGGTTGCCCGGTGAACTTCTTGCGCAACACCGGATCCTGCGTCGCAATCCCGACGGGACAGGTATTGAGGTGGCACTTCCGCATCATGATGCAGCCTTCGACGATGAGCGGTGCGGTCGCAAATCCATATTCTTCCGCGCCCAGGAGCGCTGCAATCGCGACGTCACGCCCGGTCTTCATCTGGCCGTCGGTCTCGACGCGGATGCGGCCACGCAAGTCGTTGAGCACAAGCGTCTGATGCGTTTCCGCCAGCCCCAGTTCCCAGGGAATACCGGCATACTTAATGGAGGAAAGCGGAGAGGCTCCGGTCCCGCCGGAATCACCGCTGATCAACACCTTGTCCGCATGGGCCTTCGCCACACCGGCCGCGACTGTTCCGACGCCGACTTCCGACACCAGCTTGACGGAGACCGCCGCCTCGGAATTGGCGTTCTTCAAATCGAAGATCAGCTGCGCCAGGTCTTCGATCGAATAGATGTCGTGGTGCGGCGGTGGAGAAATGAGCTGCACGCCCGGCGTGGCGTACCGGAGCCGCGCGATGTTCTCATCGACCTTGTGGCCTGGCAACTGACCGCCTTCGCCCGGTTTCGCCCCCTGCGCCATCTTGATCTGCAGTTCTTTGGCATTCACGAGGTAATGGCTCGTCACACCGAACCGCGCCGACGCGACCTGCTTGATGTAACTGTTTCTGGAATCACCATTCGGAAGCGGCTCGAACCGTTCCGGATCTTCGCCGCCTTCGCCGGTGTTGCTCTTGGCACCCAGCCGGTTCATGGCGATAGCCAGCGTCTCGTGCGCTTCTTTGCTGATTGAGCCGAACGACATGGCGCCGGTGGTGAAGCGCTTGAGGATGTCCTTCGCCGGTTCCACTTCCTCCAGCGGAATCGCCTCGGGCAAGAACTTGAAGTCGAGCAGACCGCGCAGGTTCGACCGGCGCTTGCTCTCGTCGTTCACAAGCTGAGAAAACTCGGCGAATGTCTTCGGATCATTATTCTTGGTCGCATGCTGCAGCTTGTAGATGGTGTCCGGATTCCAGTTGTGATGCTCACCTTGAATCCGATAGTGGATCTCGCCGCCGAAATCCAGCTGCAGGATCGGCGCCGGCTCATAGGCCACGCGATGCCTCCGCAGCGACTCTTCCCCGATCTCACGGATGCTGATCCCTTCCAGCCGCGACGGTGTGCCGGTGAAATAGCGGTCGATCAATTCATGGTTGAGGCCGATCGCTTCAAAAATCTGCGCGCCGCAATAGGACTGCACGGTAGAAATGCCCATCTTCGAGAAGATCTTGAGCAGCCCCTTATTGATGGCCTTGATGAATTTGCCTTCCGCCGTGGGCGCGTCGAGCCCCTCAGGGAAATAGCCATCACGTTCCAGGTCCACAAGCGACTCAAACAGCAGGTAGGGATTCACCGTCCCGGCCCCGAAGCCGATGAGGCAGGCGAAGTGGTGCACATCGCGTGGCTCGCCGGTTTCCACGGTCAGCCCCACTTCGGTTCTCGTGCATTCACGGACCAAATGATGATGCACCGCCGCCACCCCGAGCAAACTCGGGATCGGCGCATAGTCTTCGTTCACCCCGCGGTCGCTGAGGATCAGGAACTTGTACCCTTCACGAATCGCCTGCGAGGCTTGCCGGCAGAGATCATCCACCGCCGCTCCCAGGCCTTCCGGCCCCTCGGCCACGCGGAACAACATCTTCAGCGTCTTGCTCTTGAAGTTGGGGTCGTTGATCTCGCGGATCTTCTGCAGATCGGCATTCGTCAGAATCGGCTGCTTCACCCGGATGCGGCGGCAGGACTCGGGATGTTCGTCCATCAAGTTGGGCTTGGGCCCGATGCTGGTCGTGAGCGACATCACGAGCTCTTCGCGGATCGGATCAATCGGCGGATTGGTCACCTGCGCGAACAGCTGCTTGAAGTACTTGAACAGGAGCTGCGGCCGCTCGGACAACACAGCGAGCGGCGTATCCGTACCCATCGACGAGATGGCTTCCTGGCCCTCTACCACCATGGGGGTGATGACCATCCTTAGCTCTTCGACGGTGTAGCCGAACGCCTGTTGGCGCTGCCGGATCGTGGGATGATCGGGCTGCGGCACATTGATCGGGTCCGGCAACTCATCGAGCGATATCCGATATTGGGACACCCAGGAGCGATAGGGCTTGCGCTGCACGATATCCGCTTTCACTTCCTCATCGTCGATGATACGGCCCTGTTCGGTGTCCACCAGGAACATCCGGCCCGGCATCAAGCGGCCCTTCTGGCGAATCCGCTGGGGCTCCATCGGCAGCACGCCAGCCTCGGACGCCAGCACCACCAGGCCGTCGGTCGTCACCTGATAGCGGCAGGGACGGAGTCCGTTCCGATCCAGGGTCGCGCCGATCAGCTTGCCATCGGTAAAGCAGACAGCCGCCGGTCCATCCCAGGGTTCCTGCATCGCGGCGTGGTACTCATAGAATCCACGACGATCCAGATCCATCTGCGGATTGGCCACCCAGGGTTCGGGAATCAACATCATCATCGCGTGCGGCAACGATCGGCCGCCGAGCACCAGGAATTCGAGCGCATTGTCCAGACAGGCCGAGTCGCTCTGGTTTTCGTACACGATGGGAAACAGTTTCTGCATGTCCTCGCCGAACAGCTCGGTATTCAGCCGGCCTTGCCGTGCACGCATCCAATTGACATTGCCCTTCAGCGTGTTGATCTCGCCGTTGTGGCAAATGTAGCGATAGGGATGAGCCAGCGGCCAGGTGGGAAACGTATTCGTGCTGAATCGCGAGTGCACGAGGGCGAGGGCGCTCGTCAAGCTGCTGTCGGTCAGATCCTGATAGTATTGAGGAATCTGATGCGGCAGCAGAAGCCCTTTGTACACAATGGTGCTGCTGGAGAGGCTTGAGATATAGAAATACTCCCGTCCCTCAATGGCGGACTCGCGGACAGCCCGCTCCACGCACTTCCGGATGACGTACAAGCGGCGTTCGAATTCATCGTCGGTGAAGATCCCGCGAGCAATGAATACCTGCCGCATGAACGGTTCGGTGGTGCGAGCCAGGTCGCCGATCGCATCACTCTTGACCGGCACATCACGCCAGCCCAGGAGCTTGGCGCCTTCGCCCTTGATCACGCGGGCAAAGACGGTTTCGCACTGCGCCCGGGCATCGGCATCGGGCGGCAAGAACACCATGCCCACGCCATACTCTCCCGCGCCGGGCAGCTTGATCCCGCTCTCTTTCGCCGCGCGCTTAAAAAACTCATGCGGCACTTGGAGCAGAATGCCCGCGCCGTCGCCGGTGCAGGGATCGCACCCTTGCGCGCCGCGATGGGTCAGGCTCTCAAGGACCTGCAGCCCCTGTTGCAGGATCTGATGAGATCGCTGCCCCTTGATATTGACGACAAACCCGACCCCGCACGAATCTTTCTCGTGCTGAGGATCGTACAACCCTTGTTTGGGAGGGAGCCCTGGTATATTCATGGCACGTATTCTCGTCAAGCAGGCAGGCAATTACCTGGCGAACAGATTCCCCACAGGGGGACATTGAAGCTGTCGAACGACCACAGTGACTGCTACCATTCTTTTCTTTTGGGGAAATAAAATGGAAAGTCACATTACTGGATGGGCTGTGAAACTGTCAAGAGAACGACGGCTCAATTGGAGGGACAATCGATCGACTGGAGCTTGACTTAGTGGAGTTTCCTGCCCTACTATCCGCCCCATGCCGAACGGACCGACCACCCTCACGCTCCACAGCATGGCCGATGTGTGGGATGTGTATCGCGGAGAGCTGGAGGGGGTCGAGGAACAGATTCGGAAAAACCTCGATTCCAGCGTGGCCCTCGTCAACACGGTGGCCGCTCACATTCTGAACAGCGGCGGCAAGCGCATCCGGCCGCTCTTCGTCCTCCTCAGCGCCCATCTCTGCGGCTACGCCGGTCGACACCATCAAGCCCTCGGCAGCCTGGTCGAATTCATCCATACCGCCACCTTGTTACACGACGACGTCGTCGATGACGCCGACCTGCGTCGAGGCCGCCGGACCGCGAGCAAAGTCTGGGGCAATCAAATCAGTATTCTCGTCGGGGATTATCTCTACTCACGCGCGATTTGCCAGATCGTCGACTTTCGCAATCAAGGCATCAACGAAGCGCTCTCCGAAGCCTGCCGGAAGATGGCCGAAGGCGAAGTCCTCCAGCTGTACTACAACGGCAATCCGCTGATGCCGGAACCGGAATATCTCCGCATCATCGAACATAAGACGGCCGGATTGATTGCGGCGTCCTGCAAAATCGGCGCGATCGTCGGTGGGGCCACAGAAGAGTTACAGGAGGTGCTGTTCCGGTTCGGACAGCGGCTGGGCATTGCGTTCCAATTGGCGGACGATACGCTGGACTACGCCGCCAATGGCGAACACCTGGGCAAGACACTCGGACAGGACCTGCGGCAAGGGAAAGCGACGCTGCCGCTGCTGCATCTCTTGCAGCACTGCTCGGAGCCGGATCGGCAGTTGATCAAGGATCGAATGGAGACCCGGACCCTGACGGATGAGGAGCTCCGTCGCATCGTCACCTTGATGCAGGAGTATGGGTCCATCGCCTACTCCATGGAGCGGGCACGGGCCTTCGTCGCTGCTGCCAAGCGCGACCTCGACCTGTTTCACGACAACACCGCCAAGCGCGCCCTGTCCATCGCCGCCGATTACATGGTGACTCGCGACCGCTGAGTTGCCGCCGTCCGGCTTCACAACGCCCACGCTCCGCTGACGCAGCGTACTCGTTCACCGACAACCCCGGCTCACCGCCGGGCGGACAGGACCACACCGCACCACGAGAGAAAAGGATAGGAACCCGCATGGCACACGTCATTCCCTTTCACGGCACGTTATACAACCCCGCGACCGTCGGCGACGTCCGCCAGGTGGTCGCGCCTCCCTACGACATCATCGACAGCACCCTGCAGAAGACATTGCACGATCGCCATCCGAACAACGTCATCCGCCTGGAACTGGGCTACGAACAACCGGGCGACAACGCATCACACAACAAATACACCCGCGCCGCGGTTGCGCTGAAGGACTGGTTGAAGGCCGGCGCCTTGCGCCGGGACTCCCAGCCGGCCGTCTATTACCACACGATCGAATATCAGCCCCCCTATTCAACGCCCGGCACGCCGACCAAGCTGTTCAAGGGATTCCTCTCGACGGTGGCATTGGAAGAGTTCGGTTCGGGGAAAATCTACCCGCACGAGAACACACGCGCAGCGGCCAAAACGGACCGGCTCAATCTCCTGGAAGCCTGCCGCGCGAACTTCAGCCCGATCATCTCCCTCTATTCGGACCCGCAGAACGACATTCTCACGCTCATCGAACAGGCGATCGCCTCGGACAAACCTCGCATCGACTTTCAGGACGACGTGGGATTCCGGCAACGGCTCTGGAGCGTCACCGATGCCGGCGCGCTCGACAAGATCGGCCAACTCATGAAGACGAAACTGCTCTTCATCGCCGACGGCCATCACCGCTATGAAACGGCGCTGAACTATCGCCGCGCCCGGCGGCAGCAGGCCGGCACCCCGTCGACTCCCCAGCCCTACGACAACGTCATGATGCTGTTCGCGAGCCTCGAGGATAAGGGATTGACCGTGTTGCCGACGCATCGCGTCCTGACCACGCGCGTACCGGCGGCCTCAGACCTGCTGCGCATGCTCGACCCGCTGTTTGAAGTCACTCCGTTCCCCTTCCAGTCAAACAATGAACCGCAGGTGCGCGGGCAGTTCATCGAGACCCTGCGCAGCCGCGGACAGTCCGTACCGATGTTCGGCCTGGCGCTGCAGAATGATCCGCAGTATTACCTGCTGACCCTACGGGCGGCGCACCGCCCCTCGGCAACCGCCTCGCCGCGCGATCGGTTGGACGTGTCGCTTCTGCAACAGCATGTGGTCTCCACACTCTGCCCGACTCAGCAGGAACAGGAAGCGATCCTGTACTCAAAGGACGATCACGAAGCCTTGAACTGGGTGCGTCAGGGCACCGGCACCGCCGCGTTGTTGTTGAACCCGACCAAAGTCGCCGAAGTACAGGCCGTGGCCTCAGCAGGCGAGCGGATGCCTCACAAGTCGACCTACTTTTTCCCCAAGCCGTTGACCGGCCTGGTCATGAACGTGATGGAAGACTGAATTCCGTAAGGCGCGAGGAGTAAGGCGTGAGGCGAAACAACTTCAACTGCCCAACAATCGATCGCTGCTCCATGACTGACCTACGCCTCACGTTTCACGCCTCACGGGGGCACTGTGAAGGCTAAAGTTCTCATCGTAGACGACGATCAGGACATCGTGACGATGTTGCAGGATCGTCTCGACGCCAGCGGGTATAAGACCCTGACGGCCGCTGACGGCCAGCGTGGGCTCGAGCTCATCGAGCAGGAATCCCCGAACCTGGTCCTGCTGGATCTCTACCTCCCCCGCCTCAAGGGCATGGACGTGCTGAAGCGCATGGCTCAGAACCGGCAGCTCGACGACATCCCGGTCATTGTCATGACCGCTGCAGGCACGATCCCCGACGCTGTCGAAGCCATGCGCCAGGGCGCCTACGATTTCCTGACGAAGCCGCTCGAAAAAGACCATCTGCTGATCGTGATTCAAAAGGCGCTGGAGCGGGACTCGTTGAAACGGCAGGTGGCCGCCCTCAAGTCCGACGTCCAGAACCGGTATGCCACCATCGTCGGGGACAGCCAGAAGATCAAGGCCATCATCGAATCGGCGCAGCGCGCCGCCAACTCGGACGCCAGCATCCTCCTGCTCGGAGAGAGCGGAACGGGCAAGGAACTCTTTGCCCGCTCCATCCACCAATGGAGCCCGCGCCAGGGCATGCCCATGGTCGTCATCAATTGCGTGGCGCTCACGGAAACCCTGCTCGAAAACGAACTCTTCGGCCATGAACGCGGCGCCTTTACCAGCGCTGACCGGCTCCAAAAGGGCAAGCTTGAAATGGCGGAGGGAGGAACCGTGTTTCTCGACGAGATCGGGGACATGCCCTTGCCGTTACAGGCCAAACTCCTGCGCGTCCTGCAAGACAAGGAATTCCAACGGGTGGGCGGTACACGTCCGGTCTCCGTCAACATTCGCTTTGTGGCGGCCACCAACAAAGACCTCAAACAGGCCGTGAAGGCCGGGCAGTTCAGAGAAGACCTCTTCTTCCGCCTCAACGTCGTGAGCTTTACGCTCCCGCCGTTACGGGACCGCAGCGAGGACATTGGAAGACTCGCCGACTTTTTCCTCAAACGGCATGCGTATGAAGCAAAACGTCCGGGCGTCACACTCAGCCCGGCGGCCCGCGCCGCGCTGACCCATTACCCCTGGCCCGGCAACATCCGCGAACTCGATAACGTCCTCTCACGCGCGGTGGTGCTCAGCCCCAGCGACGTGATCGAACCGGATTTATTGGCCTTGTCTCCAGACGAGACGGCAGGGAAGGGAACTGCGGAGAGCGCGCTGCCCTACATGAACCTCACCTATCATGAGTCCATGGAAGCACACAGTGCCTATATCATCGAACGGGCATTGGAAAAGGCGGCAGGCAATCAGACCAAGGCAGCTGAGTTCCTCGACCTACAACGGACCTATCTCGCCCGCTTGATCAAGCAGCGGAAACCCACCGCAGGCGAGTAATCAGGCCGGAGGCTGAAAAAGCCCGCCGGCTTCGTTCTCGCGTCGCTCGAAGCTCAACGTACCGCAAGGGTACGCCTCGCCTCCTCGCATCGCTGCGGCCTCGCTGGACGGACTTTTTGAGCCTCCGGCTACACGGAAGAATCGGTTTTTCGTACCGATAATTTGAGCAGCCCTGCCGCTACATCTCGTTCGACCTGCTCGTACCGTTCGGGCGTGCCCACATCGTTCCAGTAGCCGTCTAAGTCGTACCCCATGATTCGCTCCCCCTCCTGAATACCCTGCACGTAGGCATCGATGATGGAGGATTCCTTGCCGACCGGCAGGGAACGCAAGAGGCGCGGATGCAGAATATGGATACCGGCAAACATCCGCGCAGTGGTCGGCACCAACGGGGAGCGGCCGCGGCCCGTGATCCGAACCACCTCGGCCCGAGCGGTCACCTCGACCAGCCCCCAGCGAGCCGCCTCGGGATCCCGCCGCAACACCAGGGTCGCCGCAGCCTGCTGCTCCCGATGAAACGCCATCAACGCCGTGAGATCCAATTCAAACAAGGTGTCGCCGTTCAGAATCAGCACCGGCTGGCTGTTAAAATTGGGCTCGGCCTGCTTGATCCCGCCTCCGGTGCCGAGGATGACCGGCTCGTGCGAATAGGTAATCCGCATTCCGAAGCGGGCGCCGTCGCCCAGTGCCTGCTCGATCATCGCCCCCAAATGATGGAGATTAATCACGACATCCGGAATTCCGTGACGCTTCAGGAGCAGCAGGTTCCAGACTATCATCGGTGTGCCGGCGACCGGAAGGAGCGGTTTCGGCGTCACGTCGGTGAGGGGCCTCAACCGGGTTCCAAAGCCCGCTGCGAGGATCATGGCCTTCATAGCAGAATGCTGAATTCTACTGCGTCGCGCTATCGCAGTTCAGCCACGTACGGCGCCAGGTGCTGCCGAAGCGTGGCCAGCTCAGAATATTTAGACAGGTTGCGTTTCACGTAGCCTAGGACACGAGGGATATCGGCAAGAAATTTCGGATTGTGTTTGACCTGGTCGATATAGACAAACCGGCCGGCGGCCTTGAGATTGCGTTGGATACTGGTGAGGTCGAACAAGCGGCGAAACGACGCCCGATCGGCCCAGCCCTGCCCATAGGCGGCGAGGCCGTGGAGGAAATGATCGATCAACCCATCCACCACCGCGTCATCCAACTTGATGTAGGCATCCTTCAAGAGAGAAGCCAGATCATAGGTGGCAGGCCCCATCAACGCATCCTGAAAATCGATGATGCCGATCCGCGATCCGTCCACCATGAGATTGCGTGAATGGTAATCGCGGTGAACGAACACTGGCGGTTGTCCCGCCAGCAACTCGGCGATGCGTTGAAACTCCGCACGGATCGCCGCCTCGTCGGCCGAAGCCATTGGCCGGCCCAGGCGGGCCGCAATGCCGTATTCCAGAAAGTGGTCGAACTCCCACATCAGCAACGGCACATCGAAGCGCCGGTGGAAGGCGATGCAACGCGGCTCGGGCGGTGTCGTTCCCTTCACCTGGAACAGCACCAGTTGATCGATCGCCTGACGGTAGAGTGTTTCCAACTTGGCGCGATCCGCATGGCGACAGGCCTCCGCCAGCGTCAGGTCGCCGAAATCTTCCAGATACAACAGCCCGGCCTCGCGATCGTAGTAGCGCAGCTGCGGCACCGTCACACCGGTATGGTGTAGGTGCGTGAGGACGTTGGTGAACGGGAGTTCCGTGATCTGAGCAGACGCTCCGCTGACCGCTTCTTCCGATTTCTTAAAGCCCTCTGGATCGGCCAGCTGCATGAGAATCAGTGACGAGGGCGTGCCCTTCAGGGTAATCCGAAAATACCGACGATTGGACGCATCGCCCGCAAGCTGTGTCAGCGCGGCCACCTCACCGTGAAACGGCAGTTGCGATGCGACGGTCTTGGCAATGCGCGAAGGATCCGGGGGCGCGAGAGGCGTCGCCGGTGCGGCAGGGTTTGTCGTGGTCATACGATCGGCATTATAGCCAAACCGTTCTGAACTGCCAGCAGAAAGTCACCTGCTGCATGCTCCACTGCGCGGCCCAGAGCCTCATGCCCCTCCTCAGGTATACACAACTGCGGCTCACTCGGTTGTCAGCCCCTACCAGGAGCCGGTATCCTGTCTCATCTACTTAAAGGAGGCGCCCATGCAGTACGTTCATCTCGGCCGTTCCGGAGTACGAGTGAGCCGCTTGTGCCTCGGCACGATGAACTTCGGGCCCCAGACCTCCGAACCCGACAGCTTTGCCATCATGGACCACGCGCTGGAGCTGGGCATCAATTTCTTCGATAGCGCCAACGTCTATGGGTGGAAAGTCGGCGAGGGCGTGACGGAACAGATCGTCGGCCGCTGGCTGGACCAGGGCGGCGGGCGGCGCGAGAAGATCGTGCTGGCCACCAAGGTCTATGGACGCATGGGCGACTGGCCCAACCAGTCGCGCCTGTCGGCGTTACATATCAAGCGCGCCTGCGAAGAAAGCCTCCGCCGCTTGCAGACAGACTATATCGATCTCTACCAGATGCATCACATCGATCGTGACTGCCCCTGGGAGGAAATCTGGCAGGCCATGGAGCAACTCTGCCGTGAGGGCAAGGTGCTCTACATCGGCAGCAGCAATTTCGCCGGCTGGCACATCGCCCAAGCGCAAGAATTAGCGAGGTCGCGCCATTTTCTCGGCCTCATCTCCGAACAGAGCCTCTACAATCTCCTCGAACGAACGGTCGAACTGGAGGTGATTCCTGCCTGCCAAGCCTATGGAGTCGGCCTCATCCCCTGGAGTCCTCTCGCGCGCGGCATTCTCGGAGGTGCCTTGAACCCAAGCACAGCCGGTCGGCGGGCGGACGAGGATGTCCGCAAGGACATTGAGATCCATCGCGCAAAACTCGAGGCCTATGAACGGCTCTGTGGAACGTTGCAAGCCACGCCGGCCACCGTTGCCCTCGCCTGGTTGCTGCACCAACCGGCGGTGACTGCTCCCATCATCGGACCTCGCACGATGGAGCAGCTGACCAGCGCCTTACACAGTCTGGAGCTGACGTTGACCCCGGAGACGCTCAAGGCGCTGGACGAGATCTTCCCCGGCCCGGGAGGGGCGGCCCCGGAAGCCTATGCTTGGTAAGTACTGGGCACCAAAGACACTGGCACGGCAAAAATTTCCCGGCTGTTTTTCTGCTGACGTGCCCACATGCAGATACATGCCCTGACAGATCCGATCCGAGACACGCATGGTCATGAGATGAACGGCCTTGCTGCCTGCGATCTACGGCAGCGACAGGCCGCGCCCACCATGCTCCTCCGCCGCATACTCACTTCCAGCATTCCTGCCAATCACAACCGAAGGCAGATCTGAACTGACTCCTACAGGCCCGCTCTCTCCACCTCACTAGTAGACACCACCCCACAACCGGTCTCCCGAGCGAGTCCTCGGCTGCAGGCACCCTACTTGCTTCGTACCGTGCTCATAACCACATGGCGGCATGCTCATCACGCTCAGGAGGGCACACATGGCACAGACAGACTTTGACGGGAGCCCCGAGGCCCATAGGACTCTATTTCACGCCAACGGCCCCGCCTCGCTGACCTGTTCGACCTGTCAAGGTCACCTGGTTGCCGACCTGTATATTGACACTGTGGACGCCGGAGGCCATGTATGGATCCGGGCGTTACGTTGCATTCGATGTAGAAGAATAGCCGACACTGAGCGAGAGGGTTTCAGAGCGCCGTCCAAGGTGGGAAGGATTGGAAGGATACCGCGAGAGTTGCCCGAATGGGGATTAAACGACGAAATGACCGCGTTAGGCACTTAGGAACGACTCGGCAGCTCCACGATTGCGCCACTCGACCCATCGCCAGCTCCAAGCCCCCAGCATGGCTCCCATCGCATCGGCAAGCAGATCCAACGGGTCTCCCTGGCGAAACGGCACGAACAATTGATGCACCTCATCGCTGAGGCCGTAGAGCGCACAGCCGGCCACCGCCACGATCACGGCATGTCGTGCCACCCAGGGTCCCGCCGCATGCCGGCAGGCACGATAGCTCAATGCCCCGAGGAGACTGTACTCACAGAGGTGCAACACTTTATCGGAGAATTCTTTGAGGACAGACGCAATGGCTTCCGGCGGATTTGAAATGGATGACCCGAAAAAAATGAAACCAACGTACAGCCACACCGGCCCCCAATAACGCAAGATCAAGAGACGTGGCCCGAGAGACTCCACGCGCACCTTCGGTGAGACAACCTGTTCCGATGCCATCTTTCGCGACTCCTCACGCTACGAACAACTCGTCCCCGTCGCCGGCCAACAACGCCGCTGCGTCACGGACGATGCGAGCAAGGCGCAATCCCGCACTTTCGTTGCAACCCTCCTACCCCTATGACATACTGCCCAGGAGTCTGCAAGAAACTTCCTGATGAAAACCATTCAGCTCTGTTTCCTCTGGCACATGCACCAGCCGTACTACACGGACCCGGTCACCGGATCTGCAAGTATGCCCTGGGTCCGTTTGCACGCGACGAAGGCCTACTACGACATGGCCTTCCTACTCGATAAGTTCCCGCAGGCCCGTTCGACGTTTAACTTCACCCCGTCGCTCCTGCTGCAGCTCGAAGAATTTTCCGCCGGCCGCATCCGCGACCTCTTTCTCGAGCATGCCCAACGCCCGGCCGCCGATCTTACCCCGGCGGAAAAGGCGTTTCTCATCCGCCATTTTTTCTCGGCGAACTGGGCTACCATGGTGCGGCCCTTTCCCCGCTATGAGGAACTGCTGGTGAAGCGCGGCCTCGACGTGCAGGGGCACGACCTGGATCGTTTGGCCAGGCAGTTTTCAACCCAGGAATTCCTCGACCTGCAAGTGTGGCACAACCTCGCGTGGTTCGGATATGGCAGCCTGCAACGGTTTCCCCGCCTGGCAGAGCTGCGCGCGAAAAATCGTGGATTCACGGAAGAGGACAAACAGGAAGTCCTAGCCCTGCAGCAGGCAGCGATCCGGCAGATCGTCCCGATGTACAAGGCGCTCCAGGACCGAGGGCAAGTCGAACTGACCACCACGCCGTTCTTCCACCCGATCTTGCCCCTGGTTATCGATACCGAGTTCACGCGACGCGCCAGGCCGGATTTACCGCTTCCGGCTCGGTTTCATGCCCCGGCCGACGCAGAGGCGCAGATCCGGCATGCTATCGAATACCACACGGAGACCTTTGGCCGAGCCCCTGTCGGGCTCTGGCCGTCGGAGGGTTCGGTCTGTCCGGAGATGTTGCCGATGCTGGGAAAGGCCGGGATCCGCTGGTTGGCGACGGACGAAGGCATACTCTACCGCTCGCTTCAGATGGCGAACCAAGCTTGGAATCGCCACTACCATCTGTATCAGCCCTACGCAGTCGGGGCGACAGACCACCCGCTCACGATGGTGTTTCGAGACCGGGACATCTCCGACGCGTTCGGTTTCGTCTATCATAAGACGACCCCGGAATCCGCGGCCGACGACGTCCTTCGACGAGTCCACGGGCTCGCGTACGATATTCCACTGGAACAGGGCATCATTGCGGTGATCCTGGACGGCGAAAATCCCTGGGAGCATTACCATGACGGCGGCGAACGGTTCCTCTCGCTGTTGTTTGGCGCCTTCGAACAGGATGGGCTCCACATCGGCCATGGCATCCGCGTCCAGATGGAGACCGTTAGTCGGGCCCTCACGACCACTCCGCCGACTCAACGCCTCGATCAGTTGCATTCCGGCTCCTGGATCAACCAGGACTTCAAGATCTGGATCGGGCACCAGGAAGACAATCGCGGCTGGGACCTCCTGCAGCACACGCGGGCGAGGCTCGTCGAACTGACGCCGTCGCTGACACCGGAGCAGGCACGGGCAGCCTGGGGCGAGCTCTATGCTGCCGAAGGGAGCGATTGGTTCTGGTGGTATGGTGACGACTTCGATACCGACTACAAACAGGAATTCGACCGCCTGTTCCGCACCCACCTCCGCAACGTCTGGACCTATGCCGGGGTCACGCCGCCTGAAATCTTGAACCAGCGCTTGGTGGAAGCACGCATACCGCACGGTCTGGATCTGGTGCAACTTCCACTGGCCTTCATTCACCCGACCCTCGACGGCATCATTTCTAACTTTTTTGAATGGCGCGGAGCCGGGACCATCAATCCGACCCCGCCGCTGGGAGCGATGTGGAAATCCGAAGGGCTCTTCACCGCAATTTTCTTCGGCTTCGACCATGAGCGTCTCTACCTACGGCTGGATCTCGACGAACGGTCCCAGACGCGCCAAGACGACTGCACCGTGGACTTCCACATCGGATCGGGCATCCAGCAATACAAGCTGACATTCGCCCTCGCGCCGGCCGGAACCGATACGTTCCTGCTCGCCCGGGCGGACGATTCCGGCGCCTATCGTGACGTCGGATCCTACAGCACGATCTGTCGGCGGAAGATTCTCGAGTTGGCTGTGCCGTTCAAGGATCTCGAAATCGACGTCGGGAATGAACTACGGTTGACGCTGACGGTGTCGGAACACCGGATGGAAATCGCACGGTATCCCCATCACAATCCGGCCACCTTTAACCGGCCGGGTGATGACTTTGAAGCTACGATGTGGAGAGTGTGACCGAGAACGCTGAATGGTGAGTTCTACATGATGCATGCTGAGACAGTTCGCATCATTCTTTTCAACCCATCATTGAGCATGGAACATTCAACATTTATCATTGGCAACGCCAGGAGCCTACATGCCTGAGTTACGCAGAGACCCGATCGTCGGCCGCTGGGTGATCGTTTCGACCGAACGAAGCGGACGCCCCCAAGACGTACGCATGCCGTCCGCGCCGCTCCCTTCTTTGGCCATGTGTCCATTTTGTCCGGGGCAGGAACGGCTGACACCGAAGGAAATCCTCGCGTACCGGCCCCACGCCTCGGACCCCGACAGTCCAAATTGGACCGTGCGGGTGATTCCCAATAAATTTCCCGCCCTGCATGTGGAAGGCGATATGGGCCGTGAGGGTCTCGGCCTCTATGACCGTATGAACGGAATCGGCGCCCATGAAGTCATCATCGAAACCACCAACCATAAGGACAGCCTCGCCGACCTCCCAGCGACGCGGGTGGAAGATGTCTTGTGGGCCTATCGCGACCGAATTCTGGACCTCAAGAAAGATCTTCGGTTTCGTTACATTCTGATTTTTAAGAATCAAGGCGTCGCAGCAGGAGCGACGTTGGAGCACAGCCATTCCCAACTCATCGCCTTGCCGATCGTGCCCACAAGCGTGCTCGAAGAGATCGACGGCTGCCGGCAACACTTCCAGCAGAAGGAACGCTGCATCTACTGCGACATCATGCGACAGGAATCGTCGGAAGGCACGCGCGTGGTGCTGGAGAATCCGGAGTTCCTTTGCCTCACGCCCTACGCGCCACGCTTTCCGTTCGAAATGTGGATTCTCCCCAAACGCCACGCGGGGTTTTTCGAAGAAAGCCAGCGATCCCAGTTCGAGTTCCTGGCGCCGATGCTCGGAGAGGCCCTGCGCCGAATGGACAAGGTGCTCGTTCGCCCGCCCTACAACTTTGTCCTGCACAGCTCGCCGCTGCACGAAAAAACGGGAGATTTTTATCACTGGCACATCGAGATCATTCCAAAGCTCACCCAGGTAGCCGGATTCGAATGGGGCACGGGCTTCTACATCAATCCGGTCTCGCCCGAAGAGTCGGCGAAGGCCCTCCGGGAAGCGGGGATCTGATCGTTTCACGCAGCAGGTCGGCCCCTAGCGTTTGCAATCCCGCACAAGTCAGCCGTATCATCGCGGCATGATCGTCCAACTGAGTCATCCCCAACGCCAAGTCGAAATCAAAGGCCCCAAGCGCACCAAGGACTTGCTGCGCGAACTCAATCTCGTGGTCGAGGCACATCTGGTGATCCGGGGTGACGACCTCGTCACGGAAGATGAAATGCTCGCCGATGCCGACCAGATCGAAATCCGGCCGGTCATTTCCGGCGGCTGAACTGGTGCGGGGCTCACCTAACCACTCACGATTTACGGGTCACTCATGAATTGCGGCAAGTGCAAGACCAAAGCCGTTATCAGCCTACCGCGGCACAATGCCGCCTTCTGCAAAGGCTGCTTTACCGCCTTTGTGCACGAACAGGTGGCGCGCGCCATTAAGTCGTTCAAAATGTTCACGCCCGAGGATCGCATCCTCGTCGCGGTCTCCGGGGGCAAAGACAGCCTCGCTCTGTGGCATATCCTCCTCAAGCTCGGTTATCGCGCCGACGCGCTCTATGTGAATCTGGGCATCGGCAGCTACTCCGAAGAGTCGCATCGAAAAGTCCGGCACTATGCCGACCAGGTCGCCGCCGCGCATGGCGCCACCCTGCTGGTCCATGTCGTCGAACAAGAGGCCGGCGCCGGCATTCGCGAGTTAGCCACCCTCCTTCACCGACCAACCTGTTCCACCTGCGGGACCATCAAACGCTATCAGTTCAATCGCGCCGCGGTGGAACAGAACTATGACGTGATGGCCACCGGCCACAACCTCGACGATGAAGCCGCACGCCTGTTGGGCAACGTGTTGCACTGGCAGGAAGAATACCTAGACAAACAGAGTCCGACCCTTCCCGCGTCCGTCGAAGGGTTCGCCAAGAAGGTGAAACCGCTCTGTCGGCTGTCTGAACGGGAGATCGCCGCGTACGCGGTGGTCAATCGCATCGACTACATCGTGGAAGAATGTCCCATGGCCAAGGGCTCGAAAATGCTCCTCTATAAGGAGGTCCTCAATCGGCTGGAAACGGAATCGCCCGGCACGAAGCAGCGCTTTTACTGGGGATTTCTGGACAAACAAACCAAACCGGAATCAGCCGCTGAAACCATGACAGAAAAAGATCAGCGCACCCTCGCTCCCTGCCAATCCTGTGGGCAACCCACCACCGCAGGAACCTGCTCCTATTGCAAGATGATGGCAAAGGCCAAAACCGCCGCGCCACGCTAGCCTTTCCTCCTCAAGTTTATGGCTCAACATCTTTCCTCTTTTTCTTATCAATAAATGCTCTTACTCACTTCACCCGAATGGAGACTCTCATTCCCGCTCGTGTCGTATGCTGTCACGGTGAAGTAATAGGTGCTTCCAACTTTCAGGTTCGCCATCATATAGGAGGTCACCTTCCCCACGTCGATCGGTGAGCCGTAGAGACCGGAGGACGTCCCCACATACACTTTGTATCCAGCAAGATCGCTCTCGGTATTGGAATTCCAGGCAAGAGTGGCCGTCGTAGTCGTGGTACCGGTCGTACTCGTCCCTCCCGATGAAACGGGAGTCACCGTGAGCGTGATAGGGACGGATACGGTGCCTCCCTTGCTGAGCGTGATCATCACGTTCCCGTTGTAGGTGCCCGCCGCCAATCCGCTGGTATTGACTGAGACAACGACCTGCGAGGATGTCGTCATCGTCCCGGATGCAGGAGAAGCACTGAGCCAGGTCGCGTTGTCAACGCTACTCCAGCTTACCTGCCTGGCGTTGTTCTTGGACAGATTTACAGCCTGACTTGAAGGATTGGGCCCGCCCTGCACAGCCTGAAACATGAGACTCGTGGGATTGACTTGGAGCGCCCAGGCTTCCGAGAACGTCGTCACGCTGCTCACAGCCATGACCAAACCTGTGACCAACAGGCGGGCCAGCCGGCCGAAGTTTGGAGAGGTGCACCTTTGTTCGAGCCAAATCATACCTACCTCCACTGACATCAAGAACCAGTTATTTCGGGCGGGAGAGATCCTCGAATCAGTATTGCTCACTCTTACCACAACCCCTATCGTAGGGGTGATTCTACCAAAAGCAATGGTCATGCCAAAGAGGCAATGAGAAAAAGTCGGTCGGCTTTTAGGGCGTTTCTCCGGCAAGCTCCGACAAGTCGAATGGTCAGGTGAAGGCGTGGTACTCCGGAAGGAACACAAAATGTGCGCCGGGTCCTCTGTCCCCCTTCCGTGCCTCGGGCACCGTGGGACTTTTGCATCACCTCCCCCGACTGTGTATAACCTGAGAGGGTAATGCGATGGATCACCTTACGCCAGTGCATCCCGCGCCCAGAAGGATCACGTGGCACGACGGCGCATGCCCGCTGGATCGGCCTTCTTATTCTTCTCATCGTAGGTTTCACCTGCAGCTACAGCCGCGCCGAGTCCGCACCTGGAGCAGGGGCCGAGAAGAAGACAACTCCCATCACCCTCCGCTTCGTCTCTTGGAAGCCCGATCATCAACGCGTGTGGGACGAGGCCATCGCCGGATTCACCAAGGCCCATCCTCACATCTCAGTCGTGAGGGAACTCGCACCGCATTCGTCGACGGCCTACCACGATCTCTTGACGCAGAAGCTGAAGAATCGCGATGCCACGGTCGACGTTTTTTTCATCGATGTGATCTGGGTGCCGGAATTTGCCGCAGCCGGGTGGGCTCGTCCGCTCGACAGCAGATTTTCGCCGGCCATGCGTGATGAATTTCTTCCGGCCACTGTGGCCGTCGGTCGATACGGCGAACATCTCTACGGTGTCCCGAGCCGGATTGATGCCGGCCTGCTGTACTATCGCCAGGACCTTCTCGAGAAATACGGATTCACTGCACCGGCCACCTGGGAAGAACT
>JAHFEW010000069.1 GCA_023248215.1 Nitrospira sp. | reverse complement strand
GTCGAAAGATCTGGTCTCTGGAGAAAGGTGCCGCGTCTCCGTGATGACGGAGACGCGGCAGGGAGGCGTGGGCAGAAGGCGGTCTAATCAGCGCTGGATGGGCACGATCCAGGAGGCCGTGACATGCAGTCGGTTGCTTGCAGACAACCGGCGACAGGAGACCGGCTCTACACCACGCCGAGCTGCCCGGTGAAACATTTCTAGAACCCGCTCAGTGAAACCACGCGTTCACGGCGTCAAAAGAAGCAATCGCTGTGCCTTTCTTTCCTGAAAATGGGTGCATTGTATTCAGCGTGGCAACCGCTTGTGATCGATGCGGCTTGCAGGCAAATGGCGGGATACGTCACGAAGAATGAGCGGCGCGTGAAGGCTCATACCGTGGGGCTGAGTGGGTCGATCGAAATTCAGTAGTTGAAGCGGAGCGACAGGGAGCCGACGTGGATCAGAGTATCGTATCGACCATTTACGGTCGGATTCTGATTGCCGAGGACATTACGAACTTCGTACAGACCGGCTTGATACGCGAGGTCGATGGCGAACAGTTTCGGCTTCAGCGGACCGACACCCAAGTCGCCGCAGCGCACAAGCCCGAGGAATGAGCCGTTCGCATGGCAGGCCAGGCCGATCCCGACAGAGGGCACGTGCGTATTGGCCGACGGCACCCCAGGGTTGAAGGTGCGGTCGGGAATTTGCGCCTGCTGGTTCATATAGCCTGCCCGCAAAGCCACGTTCCAATCAGGCATCGCGGCCAGGTGGAGCCACCGGTATTCGGTGCCGACCATGAGGGTATAGGTGCTCTGCCAATTTTGGGGAAAGGGAAGCACGGCGCCGTTGGTCAGGGGGATATCGAGAGCGCGATTGGATTTCCAGTCAGTATAATCCATATCGAGTTCCAGTTTCCATTCGCGCTCGTTCGTTCGGACCGGCCATACGGCCATTCCGCCCGAGAAGATCTGCGGCAACACGAATGTTCCTGCGGCTCCTGCGACCGACGCGCCATTGGCCAGAAAGTTGCCGGTAAGATGGAGCGTAGCCTGACTGCGATAGACCAGGCCGATGTTGGCCAGCGGCTTCCCGTCGCTATTGCGAAACGGAGTATAGAGGAGGCTGACGTTAAATCCCGCGGCTGTATCACTCCCGTTGAGTTCCACCAGCGAGCCGGCGGGGATACCGAGCCCACCGGGCCAGATGGATTTCTGTTCGAGGTGGCCCTCTCCGAACAGTCCTGAGAAGGTATAAATATCCGCACCCAACCCAATCGACAACTGATCGTTCAGCTTGTACGCAATGGTGGGTTTGATATCGAGCAACGGCAGGGTGGTGAAGGTCACGGCGGTTCGGAATGGCCCATCGTTCGGGTACCGCGTCAGTGAGCCGAATGGACTGTTGAGCCCGATGCCGGCGGTGAGGTCTCCGAGCGCCGAGAATCCCAGGTCTTTGAGATTGGCGACGAGATAAATGTGGCCGGGAGGCGGCCAGGCAATGCTCCCATTGCGGTCTCCAGTCACCTGGGCGCCTGTTGGGCTGGTGAACTGTGTGGTGCCGCCGACCAGTGAGGTGCCGAACAGGTTCTGGAATCCATGAAGCTGTGTCATGCCGGCCGGATTGTAGTGGAGCGCGGAGGGGTCATCGGCTTGAGCCACGAAGGCATTTCCCATTCCCGCGGCCGCGGCAGACTGTCCTTGGATGCGAGGCGTTTGGGCTTGGACTGTCGTCGTCAAGGTGCAGAGTTCAGCAGTCAGCAAGATCAGGGGCAGGACCAGGGTGTGCCGGTAGCTCCGAGAGAACGGCATGGCGCTATCGTTTCACTGAGGAATCGATGTTGGTCGAGCCGTCGTGGCCGTGTGTGAACCAACGATCCACGACCTCCCGCAAACGGACGGCATCGAACGGTTTGAGGAGGTATCCTTGGGCGCCGGCCTCCACCGCCGCCATTGCCCGATCCAATGCCTCCACGGCCGTCATCATCACCACCGGCAGCGTGGGTTGAGTGGTACGTAGTTGCCGGAGCACGTCAAAACCGTCCAGCTCGGGCAATGCAATGTCGAGCAGGATCCCATCGACTGGTGTCTCCTCAAGGGTTCGTAGCGCAGCCCGACCATCAGCCGCGATGCGGACCAGAAAGCCTTCCGATTCCAGCCGATCACGCAAGAGATCGCAAATGTCAGGGTCGTCATCCACCACCAACAGTGTGCGGCAGTCAGCCGGCAATCGTGTTGAGGATGTTTCTCCACGCGGGTGCAGGGGGAGGGTGAAGGAAAATTGCGTCCCCTCCTGTAGCTTACTGCGAACCGAAATGCTGCCGCCGTGCAGATCGACCAGGTCTTTGACGATGGCCAAGCCGAGGCCCAGTCCCTTCGTCTGGCTCCGCTCTTGTTGGTGCACCCGGAAAAATGGATCGAACAATTTGGGGAGAGCCTCGGGGGGAATGCCTGGGCCAGTGTCACGGACGACGATGCGAGCCATCTCTTGATCATGGATCGACAAGTCTACTGATATGTGCGCCCCATCCGGGCTGTACTTGATAGCATTATCGAGCAGATTCGTCAAAATCTGGCTGAGCCGATCAGGGTCCGCCCATACCAGCAACGTTGGCTCGTGACTGTGGAGGTCGATCTGCAAGTGTTTTGCGGTGGCGAGCGGGCGTAGTTGCTCGATCACCTCGGTGACCAAGGCTGGGAGGGCGACATGGTCGAACGAGAGCACCAGCTTTCCGGCTTCGACACGTGACAAGTCGAGCAAATCGGTGATCATGCGTGCCAGTCTGGTGCCGTTGGCTTTAATGCGAGTGAGATACTGTTCCTGCTTCATGTTGAGCGAACCGACGAGGCCCTCGATCATATTGTCGGCGAACCCGACGATGCTGGTGAGCGGGGTCCGTAACTCGTGGGAGACGTGGGCAAGAAATTGGGATCTGAGACGATCCAGTTGTTTGAGCCGCGCATTGGCAGCCTCCAACTCCGCAGTGCGCTCCCGCACCCGGGCCTCCAGGCCGGCGTTTAATGATTCAATCTCGCGGTAGGCTCGGGCATTATCCAGGGCGATGGCGACTTGGCTGGCGAGGGTCACCAACACATCGAGATCGTCTTGCGTGAGCGCCTGGTCATGGGTGCGATCCACCGAGAGGGAGCCGATCACGGCATCTTGCGTCTTGAGGGGAACGGTGATGAAGGATTTCACATGGACCATGGAGATCAACTTTTGATTGAAAGGGTGCAACCGGTCCCAGACGTCATGAATGTTGTTCGTCAGCATCGGCTCGCCGCGCAACAAGACCATACCCTCCGCGCTGTCCGGGTCGGTCACGGCCACCTCCTGCGTGCGCAGAAACTCCGCTACTTCTTGCGGCATCCCGCGGACTCGAAAATCGTGGGAGACCTGCCGCGTGCGATCGAACTGGGTGATCATGGCGCGGTCGTAGTGCAGCTCACGAACGATCGTATCCAAGACCTTGGTGAGCAGCTCTTCGCGATCGAAGGTGGAACTGAACAACAGTCCGGCGCGATGCAGCGTCGTCAGATCGTTGACCTTTCGGCGCAGGGTGACGGCCGTGCTCTGTTGTTCGAGATAGGCCTCCCGTAATTCCTCATGGCGTGCATCGACGGTCTGCTCCTGATCCTTGATCAAGCGTTGGAGCGGCTTGGCGGCCTGACGCATGTGGGCGGTGATCATCCACCACAGCAGCGAAGCCGGCACCGCCGCGAGCCCCACGGCTTCGAACGTCGGCATGTCCGGCTGGCGCAGATGCAGGTAGGTGAACGTGCCTCCTGCCACGAGCATCCACATGGCGAGCGGCACAGAACTGCGGATCTGGGGTGTCCAGGTAAACTCCCATTCGCAATAGGGATCGCCCTGTGCCGTGCAGGCGATGTCCCTGACCGTGGCGGCCGGTGTCCCGTGCATTTGCGTCTGGACCCTCGCAATGCTGCTCTTGCAAGACAAACAGATCACATCGACGCACCGGTTGCGGTATGGGCCAAATTGAACGAGGGCTCGGTCTGTGAAGGTCATCCGCAGGACCGCCGAGCGTGTGGTGACTCGGCCGACCTCGAATTCCAAAACCCCTCTCACATACTTGCTGCCGAGGTAGGGCCACATTTTGTAGAGCTGTTGAGTGGAAAAGGGACGGGCCAAAATTTGGATGAGGGGCGGGACCTTTTTTTCCGTTCCCACATTGACATGAAACTGAGGATCGCCGGACAGTTGTTCGCAAAACTCTCTAAGGTAGCAGACGAACTCGTAGGAGTAGCTGTTCCAAATATTGCGGAGGAAGTCGGGAGTGACATGATAAGTCCGGTCAGGAAGGCGGTCGTTCAAGAGTTGGCATAGCCGTTCCAGGGCCTGGGCAGCGGCTTCGGGGCCGGCGGTGCGGTGGAGGTAATCGCACATGTAGTCCACGTTTGATTGGACGACCACACCGCTGATGTCGCAGATCTTCTCTCCCCGGTCGTCGAGGCCGAATGGGCGAAATTCCATGAACGGTCGTTCGAGGATACTGTGGTCTTTGGAGAGGAGTTCAGTCATAGGCGATCAGCCTGATCCGGAGCGTAGCCTCGACATGGTGGCGTGCGCTGGAGGCGGTACTGCCGGATCATAGCGGACCGCTTCTCCGGAGGCGAGTGTCTTGTTTCGACTTCGCGAGCTTCGAGATCGGCTGGGTCGCATGACCGCGACTCGTCATTCAAGGTCTCGACAGACCGGTGCGTCTCGTATGACGAGGCGTTCGAGATCACAGGTCTTCAGGTATTCAATGAGCGCCAGCCGATCTGCCGGCGGCAACTCACAACCCAATACGCCGGAGGGCTTGGTGGTGGCGCCACAATCGGACCCGCTGAATTCATGCCCCTGGTTGCCATTTCCTGGAAGTTGGGTTTTGAATTCAAATCCTGCCAATGGATCGCGGAAGGTTGGAGCCCCAGTGCATTCCGCCACGACAAACCCGACCTTCACCGGGTCGAACTCCATATTCGTGCTGAGATAAAAGCACGAGTGCCGTTGCCGTTCTTCGGCCGGGGAGAGTAATTCGTAGAGGGTGGGAATTGACCCATTGTGAAGAAAGGGAGCGGTGGCCCAGACGGCGAGATGCGGGCGAGCGATATACTGCGGCAAATCTCTTCATTCGTTGGTGAGATGATGGTATTCGGGATCGTCGGCAGCACCGTTCTGTGCCATCAATTCCGTGGTCACCAGTTGGGATGCATCTTTTGCGGACAGCCGGCCATGGCCAAGACGTTCGAGATTGACCGTTCGGTTGGCAAAATTATCCAGATAGAGGTTGTCGGTTCCAATTTCCTTCTGGGGAACCATGGCGACGTGCAGGCTAGGGCCGTTCGGATGCGGAGAATCGAGCCGTTTGGCGACATGGCAATGGGCGCATAGGTTTGGAAGGCCTTTTCCCTTGTTGCCGTGGTAGAGATCCTTGCCCCTTGCGGCCAATTCACGATTGATGGCAGGGAAGGTGCTCGGCCATCGTGGTGGGTGCAGTCGTCTGGCGATATTCTCCAGCGCCTTCAGTGAGCCGACATCCACCGACGAGCGAAACGTCTCGCTCTTCTCCGAAGGCATGTTCGGGGAGGTTTTCGTCCAGGCGAAGAGATCGGCATTCACGCCGATGACTTGGGCAATGTTCCGGGCTAGCGGATGTTGAATCGAGCCGGCCCACTGGACCCAATCGTATTCCCATACCCCCCACAGCGGAGGAATGCTCACCGGGGCGTTGGCGGGTCTAAGGTTGTCGGGATTGAGCTGGCCAAAGACATGATTGCCACCTCGCCCCAGCGCGTCGAAGCGACCAGGCCCCCACAGGGCCGGCGATGCATCTTTTCCCCCTCGACTGACGAGCTCTTGTGTGACTGCCTTAACCTTCTTGCTCAGTGCGTTGAGATTCTCAGGGGTCGCTGCCTGCCCGCCGCGCTGTAATACTCGGGTCGCGAAGGCCATGAACTTGTCGGGCGATTTCAAATCGCTCAGACTCTCCAAGAGTGTTTGCAGGAAACGTGCGTTGTATTGGAGGGAAGGCCCCCCTTCGATGCGAATCTGGTTGCCTTGATAGGTGAATTGGGTCGTATGGCAGAAGGCGCAGGTCATGCCAACCTGTGCCCCCGAGACGTTCAGTCCCTCGGTTTTTGAGAGTCCGATCGGGAGTTTGTCAGGATGGGTAGGGTCGGCGAGGATGCCGGTGCGAGCGAAACTATTCTTCAACGGTTCATCCTCAAGGGCGACGAACCAGTCATATGGGATCAGCTGCGTGCCCGCAGACGTATGGTACCACTGTTGGCGGTCTTGCTCCGTCCAGCCTTGAACGCCGGAAGGGTTCTGTTCCTGGGAAACCGTCAGGTCAACAGCTTGGCAATGCACGGTCGACAATGCAAACAGAAGTCCTGCAAATGCCAGGACGCGTTGGATGTTAAAGGGCATGGCTCATCTCCTCGTGGTAGGGCGAGATAATCCCGGTAGCCCATGCAAGTCGTTCTGCCTGCAGTTGAGCGTGAAGAAGATGATCATGTGGGTCTCTATGCCAGAGCTGAATTGGGTGGAGGAAAGAAGCAACGCTCCACCACTTCCTGAGAGAAGCAACCTACATGCCATCTGTGCGGGGGAAGGGTACCTGGATCAGAATGCGAATGCCATTGTTTTTTAAGGATTTGAGCTTCCGCCCAGAAGTGCTCTCCAGCCAATGGACGCATTTCAAAGATCACATGCAGGATTGAGCAATGGAGTGCGGTATCTGAAGAGATACGGATCAATGAACGAGAAAGACGGATGTCGGCGGGGGATGCCGGCTATTGATGCAGGTGCTTCATCGCGGCGGCGCAGAGGATAATAAAGAATCCCATCCACAGCGCTGCGCGTTGAAAAGGGATCGATTCGTAATTCTCGCCTTCCTCCTCTTCGTCCTGATCGGATTTGAAAATGACGGTGTAGAGGAACAACGTGAGCAGGCCCAAGACCAAAATGAGCTTAATGCACAAAATCCAGAGATATTTGGGATGGTGCTGTATGGCCTGCCCGGTCTGGGAATTGAAGATTTGATTGACGTAGTGCAGGTTGATGCCGCCGGTGAACAACAACACGACCAGGAGAACTCCCGCCACGCGCTTGTAGTATTTGTAAAAGGCGTCGGTGATAGGGCGGACATATTCTTTCGGAAGGCCGGCTGCTCGAAGCCCAGGTTTGACCGCCATCACGAGGAACGCGAGCCCGCCGATCCAGATGACGGCCGACAGGAGATGGAACCAATGATTGACGATCGGAATCAGCTGATTCAGGTCGAGGAAGATGCTTTGTACGGAATCCATCGTAGATTGGTAAGGGGCGAACAGTGAAGGGTATAGGAGTCTCCCGCAGGCAATACGTCTCCCCTGGGTCCTATTCCTTCCCTCTTATATCGAAATTGAAGACCGGCGCGTCGTTCCCGAAGCGCTTTTTTCGCAGTTCTTCCATCAACTCCACGGTCACGAGCGCGATCCCGTTCTCTCGAGCGTGGCGTTCCACACCCTTCTTGACCATGGCGCGAAGGAAGTAGGGGATTCGGCTGAGCCGGAGTTCGGAGGCCTCGTCCCACGCGATATCAGTTTCTTCCGGCGTGTTGAAGGCGACTTTGATTTTTTCGCCACCTTTGGGGGTATAGAGGCACCACTGGTCTTCATCGAGCCAGTCGCCATGATCCACGTAGGGTCGCGCCCGACATCCGCCGCAGATATCGGTATATTCGCAGTCGCCACACTTCCCTTTGAGTTGCGGATACCGGAAAGAATTGAACACATCCGACCGTTCCCAGAGATCGACGAAGCTCGTCTCGCGAACATTGCCGGCCGAGAGGGGCATGTAGGGACAGGGCGTGAGCTCTCCATTCGGCGTGACCCGCGCGTAATTCGTCCCTGCCAGACAGCCGCCGCCCATGTAGCCGGTGGCTTTGGTGAGCGGCGAATTGGGATCTTTTTCGTATGCAAGCCGTTTGAAGTGCGGAGCGCAGCGGGCCCGTACTAACATGTCTTTGTATTGGTCCTGACAATCTACGAGATAGGCCAGGACCTCTTCGTATTGCTGCGGCGTAATATCGGTCAGCTCCTCACCCCGCCCGGTGCAGACCATGAAAAAGACGTTGAGCACCCGTGCGCCGAGAGTATGGGCCCATTCCACCACCGCAGGCAGTTCCTGATAGTTCATGGGCTGCGCGCTGAAGTGCACCTGGAATTGGAGACCGTTACGTTTGCAGGCTTCAATGCCCGCCAGGGCGCCGGCAAATGCGCCGGGAACACCGCGAAACTTGTCGTGCTTTTCAGAATGGAGGGAATCGATGCTGATGCCGACGCCCATGACGCCGATCTCGACCAGCGTTTTTGCCATGCGGTCGTTAATCAACATGCCGTTGGTCCCGAACACCACAATGAATCCGAGCTTCACCGCATGCCGAGCGATGTCCAGGATGTCTGGGCGCACGAGCGGCTCACCCCCGGTGATGACCAGCAGGCAGCCTTTGTTCACCTCGGCAATTTGATCGATCAGGCGGAAGCACTCTTCCGTGCTGAGTTCGTCGGAACCCCCACCGGCTTTCGTCGTGGCATCGAGATAGCAATGGTCGCACTTGAGGTTGCACCGTTTGGTGAGATTCAGTGCGACCAGATAGGGTTTGAAGTCATCGACGGTCCGACCATCGTTCGGTGCGGCCGACGGAGAGGTCGGAGAAATGAACTCCGAGATTTGTTGCTGGAGAGCCTCCAGCTTCCCTCCGAGAAGAGGGAAATTGAGGACCGGCAATGATTTTCCCATTAGTGGCTCGCCCCGGTCTTGCTGGACGAACCGGTCAGGTTAGCAATCATGTCTTTCAGATTGCCGGTTTTCATCGCATCGGCCATATAACCCTTGGCTTGCTCGATCCCCTCGGTCGCCACTTCCAACGTAATGACGGTGGTGCCGATCTTGTCCGCGTGTTTCTCGATCAGGGCTTTGGTGCATTCCCGCATGAACCCTTCCGGTGCCCGATCCAACCGAGCTTGTGCGTCCGGACTCCAGGTATAGGGCGACAAAGTTTCCTGAGGAACCTGTGCCTGCTCCGATGCGGTCTCGTTCGACGCATGGGCTTCGGCTCCGTTGGCCTCCGCTCCGGCGGCTGTCGGTTGAGGAGTCGTACCGGTTCCTTTATTCGCAAAGATAGGCGTGTAATCTTCGGATGCCGCTTCCTTGATCATGGGGCCGGCATATTCGAGTGTGATCGTGGTCATGCCGAGTTTGCGGGCGCTCTTTTCGATCTTGGCTTTAGCGCGTCGACGTTGGAATCCGGCCGGCACGGAGCGGATCGCTTCCTTGGCATCCTTAGTCCACTGCATCGGCACATCGTCATAGGCCAGGTCGGTCTCGAGGCCTCCCTCGGCTTTGGCTGCGGCCTCGAAGATCGTCTTGTCCACTTGCTTGAATCGATTGCCCTCGGCGCTGCACACCGGACATTTCACCGGCGTGTCGCCCTTTCCGATATACCCGCAGCCGTCGCAGACAAAGTAGTTCTGGCTCATGCGATCCAGATAGGCCTGCGTGCCGGGGCTATGCTTCGGCTTTTCTTCAACCACTTGCGTCATCATGTTGCTGAGTGTCGACCCCATGAGGTCCTTGGCCACGCCCTCGGCGGCTTGCATCTTATCGCGATCGATTCCGGCGGCATCTAGATTCCCACCCAAGGCGCGCATGGCATCCATCGCCCCTTTGGGGAGAATGTGTCCGACTGCGGCGTCGACGACCGTATTGCTGATAATGGTGTGACCCTTCTCGATGGCATACCGGTGGATGGCTGTCTTGGCCACTCCACGGGCAAAGACCGGGATCCGTTCCATGCGGCGTAGGGCTTCTTCAGTCCAGGCGATCGTATATTCCGCCTGCGTATCGATCGGCGGCACATACTTGCGATTTGAGACCAGAATGTTGCATGAAGCCGCCCGCAGCAGGTTTTCCGTGTTGCTCCCGATGTCCATATCCTCGTCGCTGTGGACACCGATTCGTCCGATGATGAGCAGCCACGGATTTTCTTTCCGCACATATTGAATGATCTTTTCGAAGGCCTTTCCGTCCAGCAGGGTCGTTTTCACATCAGTCTGCTCGGCTTGGGCAATTTCCCGGGAAATATCGAGGTGGGATTGGTAGATCTTCGCGAGTCCGCTGTCGATCACCTCCTCGTGCAGTTTTTCCTGCTCCTTGAAACGGAAGACCTTGCCGGCCTCTTCATTGAGGACGCCGGAAATGCTGTGAAACGCCGCGTAATGGAAGTAGGGATCAAAGGCCGAAATCGCCTCCACCGGCACATTAAAGGCTTTGCCGAGCGCCAAGCCGGTCATGAGACCACCGAAGGAGTAGGGGCTGCCGTCCACGGCCACGACAATTTTGCCGGTGCCTACCGGATGCGGCTGTTTGATGATCAGCATGTCGCTGTTGCGAACGCGGCGGAGCACTCGCTCGGTATTGCTGCCGATCACACTGTCCTTGACGGCTCCGACTCCTAAGGCCCCCATGATCACGAGATCATAGGCATTGGTATTGATGTCCTCGGCCAGCACTTTCCAGTTGCGTCCTTCCAAGGAACGACGTTCTACGGGCAGGTTAGCCTCGGTGCATTTCTTATCAACGTAGTCGAGATAAGAGTCCGTAATGATCTGGAGCCCGCGGGTAATCAGCGAATCGTGAATCTGGCGCTGCCGATCGAGTTCCTTCTCGTCGTGATATTCCTCGGGAAGGCCGGCCTCCATCTGCTTAAACCGTTTATCATGCATCTTGGCCGCATAGACGTGACTGCCGACGATCTTGGAGCCATAGGTTTTCGCCAGTGCAACGCCGACATCGACGGCTGTATTGGAATGGTCGGAGTTATCGACCGGGATATAGATGGTCTTGTACATCGAAACGCCTCCTAGGCAAACACTCTATAGGGGGATGAGATCAGAGAACCGCCAAGAATTCAAACGGTTGAATGGGACTTTACCCCAAAAGAAGCGGCATGATAGCACCGTGCTCTCGGGGAATGCAAGCAAACCGGGGGGGAGCAAGGGCCTGTGAATATGGTCTAACTCATTGGACTCACAGCCGTCTTTTCCGTGGTGGCGGCTGTGGGGTGAGCGGGGCGACGCGATCGGATAATCTCCTCCAGAGTCAGCAGGGCTTCCCGTCCGGAATTGTTTTGGATGCCTCGAACCAGATTCGCATCGGCATAGTGAGCCGTATCCGGCACCGGTCCAGGCGAAGTGGTTTGAGACAGTGATCCGGTCCAAGCTCGCGGGTCACGGCTGCCTTGTTTTTGTTCCCAGGCGGAGAGACAAGCCTTCGCGATGATTTTGTTGAGCGGCGCGGGATTGTACAGTAGCTTGCGAATGCTCGTCGGTGTCAGCATGAGCGGATTGTACCCCGCCGAGAGGTAACCTTCCTCCAGCAGCCGGTGCTCCAGGTCCGTATTGGGTTGGATGCCGAGGAAGAACATCAAGGGGAAAACCCGGTCCTCTCCCAGGATCGAGGCGACCTTTTTATACGACTCGACACTTTGGAGCAGGCTTTCTTCCGTTTCCTTCGGGGAGTTCAGTGAGTAATTGAGGATCACCTTGCCCTTGAAGCCGGCCTCGGCCAGATATCGGCATCCGTCGTACAGTCGCTCGAGCTTGAAACCCATGTGCAGGTTGTTCAGTACCTCTTGCGAGCCAGAAGTAATGGCAACTTCCAAATCACCGACGCCCGATCGCACCATCAGCTTCGCCAGCTCCGGTGTGATCAACGAGGTGCGGATGTAGCCCGACCATTCGATCTCCAGCTTTTCACTCAAGATGCGTTCGAGGATTTCCGTGCACTGCGGGTAGGCTTCCTTCCCCGTGATGAACTGGGCATCCGTAAACCAGAACCGACGGGCGCCCCACTGGTGATAGTGCTGGGAGATGTCGCGCACGACCATTTCAGGGGGCCGGTACCGCACGCGCTTGCCTTCAATATAGGGATAGAGGCAGAAGGCGCAATCGTAGGGGCAGCCGCGTTTGGTTTGGACGCCGATGGATTCGTCCGTATAGGCGCCGTGCTGAGGGAAAATGGAGGTGAGATAGGGCAGATCGACGGTTAAGGCGTCGAGGAGCGCCGGCGCACCCTGATTCCCCTTGCGCGTCTGCTTTCCTTCGCGAATGATATAGCGCTCGTTGGCGAGCGATTCGCCGTTGATGACCTTGAGGATCGCGTCTTCCCCCTCGCCCAGGATGCCGATGGTCCCTTCAGGGAGTTTCTCGATCAACTGATCGGCAAAGGCCGTGAAGGCGCCGCCGCCGATCATGATCTGGCTCTTGGAGAACTCCTTGCGGATCAACCAGGGATAGGACAGGTTCGCGCGAATGTGGCTGTAGTATCGATAGAGTTGCTTCAGGCCCGCGAACGAGGCCACCACGCGTTTGATGGGATTACCGGCGAAGTAGAAGTTGAACGCATGCTCCAAAGAGGCATCGCCTTCGTGGGGAGAGAAAATCTGAATGTCCCGCCACGAAAAGCAGACGAGATCCGGCTTAAAGTCCAGCGCCGCATCGCGGATCGCCTGGGTGCGTTGCGATTCGGGGAACAGCGACAGGTCGAGGATGCGTTGCCGCACCTCCGGCTTCCGGCGATGGATAAAATCCGCCAGGTAGGTCACACCGATCGGGTAGACCTTCTTACAGGGGAGGAAAATGTACAAAATAGACGTCATGAGTTATCAATGTTCAATGCGCAATGTTCAATTGTGGAACTCTAGGACGCAGCATCAAATTTTGAGGGTTCTGCTTGAATTCATCACACATTGCGCAGTGAAAATTGAGCATTGAACATTGCTATTTTGTGGCAATGTGTATCGCGACGATGCCGCCGGTGAGGTTCCGGTATTCCACCTGGCGAAATCCAGCCTCGCGCAACAGCGCCGCCAGTCGCTCCTGATCGGGAAAGGTGCGGATCGACGCCGGCAGATATTCGTACACCCCCGTCCGATCGCGTGCCACCTTCGTGCCGATCCAGGGAAGCAGGCGAAACGAATACCAATCATAGAGCCCGCGCAGCCAGCCGTAGGCCGGCCGTGAAAATTCCAGGCAGACAAATTGCCCGCCAGGTCGCAAGACCCGCCGGATTTCCATGAACGCCTGCATCAAATTGCCCACATTGCGCATGCAAAAGCCGGTGGTTACGGCATGGAAGGTGTCATCGGGAAAGCCCAGCTGCTCGGCGTTCGCCTGAATACAGGTGATGCGTTCGCTGAGTCCGCGTCCTGCGACCTTTCGCAAACCTTCCGCCAGCATGGCATGGTTTAGATCAGACGCCACGACATGGCCCTGGTCGCCCATCTTGGGTTCAATCAAGAGCGCGAGATCCGCTGTTCCAGCGCCGATATCGAGCGCTCGCCCATTCGTGACGGTGGGCACGTACGACGCCGTGAGGCGTTTCCAGCGGTAGTGGAGGCCAAAACTCAGCAGCGTATTGTTGAGATCGTAGACGCCAGCGATCGCGGTGAACATCCGCTGGACGGCCTGCTCACGCGCCTGTCCGGACCAAGTCGAGACGGCTTGAGGCGCAGGTGAAGCCTGGTCATCCGTGCGCGCGGGCGGGTCTTGGACCTTCAGCATAACAGCGTGGTAGCACCTGCTTTCAAGCTTTGTCAAGGAGAGGTATGCAGGATACGAATTGGGCAATGGAAGACCTTCTACCAGGAGACCGTTCTTGGCTGCAGAGTAGGGAAACCCTTGTTTCCATTAAGAGGAACAGGTATAGGTCCTCCCAATTATGGCGCGCCGATTCTTTCGCTCCTCCATAAAAGAGCTGGAGGCGTTGTTTGAGCAGGAAAACAGCAACCGAGACATTCTTCTTGCGTTGCAGGAAGAACTGACTCATCGCAACAGCGTGCGTGCTGGTAGATTGCACAGGCGGGTTGAAGAGAAGCTTGCGATCTTGCACTCCGGAGAGCCCTTACCGAATCTCGACCCGGAAAAAACACCACGAGATCAGGCGCCTGACGATCGGTCTCGACGTCGTCCCGATGAAAAACCACCGTCGTCCCCACCTCCTCCCGTCCCTCCAGAAGGTCCTTCAGGAGACGGACCCTCTGGACCCGAGGGAAAGCTCCCGCCACCACCAAGTACTAACCGGCCCGACGATATTCTTTCGGCATGGTCGGCGATGGAGGTCCTCTCACCGCAAGTTTATGTCCGTGCGGAAGACTTAGCTTCAGGTGACAAGAGCCGTGTCACCAGCCTAAGGGAGGCTCTTCCCTGGGAGAGAGGCGACAAATCGCGGCCCAACTATCGTCTTTATCACCAGGTTGTGATCGGCTCGATAAAGATGGAGCCAGCGATAGGTTGTCTCATCGAACGATATGGTGACAATCGCGAGGAGAAGCCTCGGATACGTGGAAAGGCGGCTCTCGCTATTGTCGTGATTGATCGCCACGGCCAACTTGTTGAGTCGCCGGCAGTTGGGATATCAAGCTTCGGCTGGGGGGTGATGTCTGCGCTGAACGGCGACTTGGCAGGCCTTGCGCGATGGAAGGATGTTGAGCAGCAACTGGTTGAGCGAATCGGGAAGCAGTTTTTCGAAACAATATCTGAAGGCGAAGCTGGCGAGGAGCGTCGAGCACGTCCACTTACACGAGCAGTGTTATTGGCCGCCTACGAGGCACTTATCCATGAATTGGGATTGCCAAGAGAATGGGTTGAAGCGCCGGAGTTTGCAATTCGGTCTTATGTCTATTTCAAGGATCCTAATCCACCCGAACCCATATTGCTAAATAGCTTCTTTCTCTCAGATCTCGCGATGACACGCAAACTCTTCGCTGAGGGCAAGGCGCCGTCCAATATAAGACGTTATCTCGGCGTCGAGCGTCCACAGGATAGGCGAGATTTGCTGAATGATAGGCTCGCATTGGCGAAAGCCGTGAGCCCCGCTGTCACTCTGCCTTCACGCTGGCCTGGCAAAGGTCGTTCTCCGCTGGTCTTACTTCAGCAAGCAGCTGTCAATCTGGCCTTCCAAGAAACGAAGGCTGGTGGATTGCTAGGTATCAACGGCCCGCCCGGGACTGGGAAGACGACGTTGCTTCGAGATTTAGTGGCTGGAGTGATTGCCGAACGAGCCGAGGCAATGGCGAAGTTTGACGATCCGGAAACCGCGTTCGAGCATTCCGGAGAAAAACTCAAAGCCGGTGCGAGCTGGATTCATCTCTATCGCCTAAATCCAAGGTTGCGTGGATTCGAGATGGTAGTGGCATCGTCAAACAACAAAGCCGTTGAGAACGTGAGCGCGGAGCTTCCGACCCTTAGCGCCATTGCAGACGATGTTCCAGAGCTCCGTTACTTCAAAACATTGTCTGATGCCCTATATTCATCTGACAGCCCTACCACTTGGGGAAGCATTGCCGCAGTATTGGGCAATATGCAGAACCGCAGCCGGTTCAAGCAGGTCTTCTGGTGGGACGACGACAACGGCCTTAATAGCTACCTGCGGGCTGCAACAGGTTTAGCCAGTGTCGTCACGATAACTGATCCGATTACAAAGCAGGTCTATCAGCGACCATCTCGCATCGTTGCAGCGGAAAAGCCGCCATCCAGCCGAGGGGAAGCTCTCGAACGTTGGAGAACCGCACGCACACGATTTCTGAAAGCGTTGGACGAAAGCCGTGGGCGACAAACATGGCTGGAGAGCCTCTATGATGAGTTACAACGATTGCCGAGGTTAGATCAGGAAGAAAAGAGCACCAGAGCACAGCGGGATGCTGCAGTGGAAAACTTTCGACAATCGAAGGGCATCTCGGCTGCGCCGTGGAAAGCCGCAAACCCACCGCCAAGTGCAGACATAGAGCTGCGCATGCACGACTTATCGAAGCCAGGGTTTTGGGCACGATTGTTTAGAACACGTTCGGCACGTAAATGGGGTGAAGTCAGACAGGCTTTGCTGGAATGGCAGAATGCTCAAGCTGCCTGGCAAGTGGCGTATAGCCAGCAGCAACAGGTGAAACAGCGACTCAGTGATGCTCAGCAAAAGCACGGCATCATCATGACAGATGAGGCGTTTTTCTCGCTAGACCATGGCAAGCGGCATCAAGCCACACCGTGGTTTTCCTGCGCTACTCAACGTCTTCGTGATGAAGTGTTTATCTCTGCGATGGCGCTGCATCGTGCCTTTATTGATGCGGCTGCCAAGCCCTTGCGTCACAACCTCGGTGCCCTGATGAATGTTTTTACGACGCAGACCTTGAAAGGCGCCGAGAAACAGGCGTTGTTGCCGGAGTTGTGGGCCTCACTTTTCCTTGTAGTGCCCTTGATCTCCACGACATTTGCTTCTGTCAACCGAATGCTGGGCAAGTTGCCACCTGAAAGTCTCGGCTGGCTATTTGTGGACGAGGCTGGCCAAGCATTGCCGCAAGCTGCCGTGGGCGCACTCCTGCGAACTCGCCGAGCCATTATCGTTGGCGACCCTGTGCAAATTGAGCAAGTGGTGGTGCTTCCTGATACGTTGACACATGCTATCTGTCGCCGCTTTGGCGTTGATCCTAATCACTATGCGGCTCCATCAGCTTCGGCCCAGACGCTCGCTGACTCCGCGTCCTCCTTCCAAACCCATGTTGGAAGTCGGAGCGTTGGTGTGCCGCTCCTGGTGCATCGGCGATGTTCTGAGCCGATGTTTAGTGTCTCCAACAGGATTGCTTATTCCGGACTGATGGTGTCTGCAAAATTGTCCAAGCCTTCTGCGATCCGAGATGTGCTTGGTCCTTCTGCATGGATTCATGTCGAAGGCAGCGGTCAGGATAAGTGGTGTCGAGAGGAAGGCGATGAAGTGATGCGCATGCTGCATCAACTGAAGCAAGCAGGTGTAGAACCAGACCTGTATATCATTACACCGTTCGTCATTGTTGCCGACCGATTGCGTCAGACGATACATGAGAGTGACGTGCTCAGAGGTTGGGTCAATCAGGATGAATGGCGTTGGATCGACGAGCGAGTTGGTACTGTGCACACCGCGCAGGGACGTGAAGCCGAAGCGGTGATACTCGTACTGGGTGCGCCTCATCTTGGACAAACTGGTGCTCGCAATTGGGCTGGTGGTCGGCCCAATTTGTTGAACGTGGCTGTCACACGAGCGAAGGAGGTCGTTTACGTCGTTGGCAACCGGCAGCTTTGGCGAGAAGCCGGGTTATTCAGGGAGCTTGATAGGAGACTTCCGTAACAAAACATGTGAGAAAGATTGCCCAGTGAGGTTCTAGGTCCGACCCGCCTGCCTTCTAAACGCACACGGCAATCAAACTTCAAATGTTATAATTCGCCGCCTATGAGCAATCCCATCATCAAAGGGGCGCGTGAGCACAATCTGAAGAATCTCGACCGCGAGATTCTTCGGGAGAGGGTATGCACAAGACAGGAGATTCCTCGCTGCCTTCTCTCTTGACCTGATCGGATCATCCACCGATACTGGCCGTCTGACATCGGCCTCGTCGTCAACCGGAGCAGCTCGTGGGCGAAACCCGTGTCGATATTCAGCATCTGCTTGAAGATCTGCGCCACGCCTGTCCCCGGCGCCACCTGCCTGCACTATGTGGAACGTGACCCGATGACCAATTCCACATTGCGGGCGCGGCGTGGCATTTCCGAACCCAACAAGGCGATGGCGTCACGCATCATCAGCGACGCCATCAACGATGGCCTCATCAGGCCGGAGGACCCGCAGCAGAGGGAAAAGTATGCCAAGAGGTGTTCTCGCAACTGCCTCATTATTCCCCCGTTGCCCTTGGAGCTTGAAACCGCCCGGTTAATTGATTGGAGTACTATGGCCCGCGAAACCTTCGCCGCGCTTCCCGCGAGTTTCACTGAGTACAAGAGCCAATCATGATGACGCTCCGCCAACTCGCCGCTGAACCATCCACCTTGCCCATGCAGACGACGTGGTATCTGACCGATCTTGCCGAGGCGCGCGGCAAGCAGGAATTGTTCACCCGCCAGTCGCCGCAGAAGCTCAAAGTGCTGCGTGAGCATGCGCTCATCGAAAGCACCGTGTCTTCTAACCGCATGGAAGGCGTGGAGGTGGACCAGTCCCGCATCACCACGCTTCTCTTCGGCAAGTCCGCCTTGCGCGACCGCGACGAAGAAGAAGTGCGCGGCTATCGTGACGCGCTGAAGCTCATCCATGAGAACGGCGCAAAACTGGCTATCTCCGAAGCCACCATCACAAGACTCCACAAACTGTCGCGCGGCGACATCTGGGATGCCGGGGCATATAAAGAAAAGGACGTGGACATCATTCAGACCTATCCCGATGGCCGCAGCCGCGTCCGATTCAAAACGCTGCCCGCCAAGGAGACACCCGCGGCGATGGCCGAGATGATCGAACTCTGGCAGCGCGGCCTGAGCGAGAAATGGGTGCACCCGCTGGTGCTCGCCGCCGCGTTGAACCTCGACTTCCTGTGCATCCATCCGTTCCGCGACGGCAATGGCCGCACCTCGCGCCTGTTGTTCCTGCTGGCCTGCCACCATTGCGGCATCGAGGCCGGGCGCTACATCAGCCTTGAGCGCATCATCGAGGACAACAAAGAGCGGTACTACGAAGTTCTCGAACAGAGCTCCCGGCGCTGGCACGAGGGAAAGCACGATCCATGGCCGGCGATGAATTTTCTGCTCTACATCCTCACGCGCGGGTGCAAGGAATTTGAAGAACGGGTCGGCCGGATGACCAGCCCGCGCGGCGCAAAAACCGAAATGGTAGAACATGCCATCGAAACCGTCAGCGGCCTATTCGGCATTGCCGATGTGGAACGGCTCTGTCCCGGCGTGAGCCGCGACATGATCCGCCTTCTGCTGCGCGAGTTAAAGGCTGCCGGAAGAATCGAGTGTCTCGGTCGCGGGCCGGGCGCAAAATGGCGAAAGAGGGTACTACCCTTAAAAGAGGGTAGGAGAGAGGGTAGTTAAGAAGCTGCAATGACATAGGGAACACCGTGTATGGCATACACAGGATGTTCAAAATGGCCGTCCAGCGCGGCCGCAGCGTGGTCCGCGACGTGACGAATAACGCGCATCACGCGGAAGCACGGATGCGCCGGTATCGGCTCAAGACCTCCGACCCTGTTTTTGAGGAGACGACGATGGCGGATAATCAGACTTCGTTGTTCGGCAACGAGCGCGCCGGTCGCGGGATTTCCGGCGAACTCGCCCTGCGCGCCCAGCCGAACCGGCCATTAACCAAGCTGCAGCGCACGTTCAACCGGCTCGTGGGCAGGATCGACACGCTGCGGGCTGCGCTAGCTCGCGACACGTGCAGGCTGGACGCGGCGCTCGCCTATTACGCACAGCACCTGCACCCACGGCAGCTGAGACACACCGTCTTGCGCAAGGATATCCTTCGCGCGCTCGCCCCATTTCTCGACACCCCGCGCCTGCTACGCAAGAACGAGCAGAAGACGCTGCAGGTGATCGTCGCCGACCAGTTGGACGCACTCGTGGAAACGGAGGGCTCACTGGTCGATGCCGACCTTCGGACAGTCTTCGAACGGGTGCACCGGGTCAGTTTCGACCGTGCTGAACAAGAAGGATTCGAGGAGGCGCGTTCGATGATGGAGGAGGCCTTCGGCGAATTCGGGATCGACATGGATTTTTCTGACCTACAGCCGAACGCGACCGAGGAGGGGCTCGCTGCCAAGGCGGCCGAGATGACGGAACGGCTCCGGCAGAAGCTTGCGGAAGAGGCCGGCGCGAGCACCCGGTCAGACCGGCCCACGTCGAAGCGCCAATCGGCGAAGGAGGCGCGGTTGCAGCAGGCGGAGGAGATCCGGAAGAAGAGCCTCGCGACCATCTACCGACAACTCGCGAAGGTGCTGCATCCCGACCTCGAGCCTGATCCTGAGCGGAAGCAGCGCAAGAGCGCCCTGATGCAGGACCTAACCACCGCCTACCGCAACAATGACCTGCACAGCCTTCTCCGCCTTGAGCTGGAGTGGATCGAGCGCGAGGAAGGCGACCTTGAGCGGCTGACCGACGAGAAGCTGGCCGTCTACAATCATGTGCTCAAGGAACAGGTTGACGAACTTCAACGGGAGCTGGATGAGCTGCCGTCCCATCCCCGTTATCAACCGATCATGGTCGAGGAGGGACCGTTCTGGATTCGTGCACGAACGGTCGGTCCGGCGGAGGCTTGGCGGCTGGACCAGGAGATTACGAACATGGAGGCAAGTCTGAGTCGGCTGCGCACCGACGAGGCGCTCGCGGAGGTGCGCAGCGCCATCCAAGCGTTCCGGGCCACGAGTCAGGGCCGGCGCTAACAGGATGCTGACCGCTGGAGGGCAAAGGCGCCTGTGAACGTTCCCTCAACAATATCGACTGACGGATCCCGCCCGCTGTCGGCGAGCCGAGCGGATGAGCCGCGTTTTGGTCGTCCCTTCGCTTGACTGGCTTGACCCGAGCGGTCGATACTGGGCTCCTCACGATCGGCCTCCCGCACAATACCGGAGCACATCTTGGGCGAAACGCGCGTTGACCTGCATCATCTGCTTGAAGATTTGCGCGACGCCTATCCCGGCGCGCTCGAAGAAACCATCCTGACGGAAGTGGTCGCCAATTCGCTGGACTCCGGCGCCACCTGCCTGCGCCTGACCGCCGATCCGGCATCGGCGACGCTGACCATCGTGGACGACGGATCAGGCATGCGGCGTCGGGACCTGGTGCGCTACCACGATCTGGCCTCCAGCACGAAGCAGCGCGGCCAGGGGATCGGCTTCGCCGGGGTCGGGATCAAGCTCGGCCTGCTCGTCTGCGAAGATGTCGTCACCGAAACGCGGCGCGGCAAAGAACATGTGGCGAGCCGGTGGCATCTGGCCGGACGGCACAAGGCGCCGTGGAAATGGATTCCCCCGTTGGGGTTGGTAGCTGAGCATGGCACGGCGGTGCGGCTCACGGTGCACAATGCGCTCTCGCCGCTCCTGGACGAAGGTTATCTCGAAGGGACGCTGCGCCGGCAGTACCAGCCGTTGCTGGAGCCGGAGTTCGACGAGATCCTTGGCATGCATTATCCAAAGGGGTTCCGGTTCGAGGTCAATGGCCGGGTCCTGTCGCGTCATCACGCCCATGGCACGGAGGTGGCGAGAATTGCCGTGGGCCTGGCGCGCAAACGCAAGCCGACGGCGGTCGGCTACCTGGCCCGGAGCGAGTCTCCGTTTCCGGACGACCAGCGCGGCCTGGCGATCAGCACGTTCGGCAAGGTGATCAAGCGCGGATGGGATTGGCTCGGGATTACCCCGGCCGCTCCCGACAGAATGGCCGGGATGATCGAGGCGCCGGCGCTGGCCGCTGCCCTTACGCTCAACAAGGGGGATTTCGTCCGTGTCGGCGCGCGGGGCGCGTTGTATCTGGGGTATCGCAAGGCGATCCAGGAAGCGGTCTCGCAGCAACTGGCCCATTGGGGTGATGCCCGCGACCCCGGCGACAAAGCCGGCCGTCGCGCCGTGCGGCCGTTGGAGCGCGATCTGGAAACTGTGCTGGTGGACCTGGCCGAAGAATTTCCGCTGCTGGCGTCGCTGGTCGAGCGGCGAGCCGGCGGGCAGAAGCGTTTGCCCATCGGGCGCTCGGGTTCGACGGAGGACGGACAGGCATTTCTCACTGCGTCCGTCATGAGCGGCGCGGAAGTTCCTGTGGAGTCGGCCTCTTCTCCGGAGGTCCCGCAGGAATCGAGCGACAGTCAGCAACCGGCGGAAGCGACGCAAGAAGACGCGCGCCCTCAGCCGGACTCTTCGCTCGGCGTCGCCGTCGTGCCGGGAGCCAGGGGACGATCGCGGCCGGGCCGCTACGGGCTTACCATCCGGTTCGAGTCGCACGAAGGAGATCCGGACCTCGGCCGGCTCGTGGAATCCACTGTGGTCGTCAACGATGCGCATCCCGCCTATCGCCGCGCCGTCGCCTCCCGCTCGGAGGGCTACCACATCGCGCTGGCGGTCGCGCTGGCTTTGGCGCATCTGGCCGTGCCGCCCGCTGAAGCACACGAGTTCGTGACGGCCTTCTTGACCCGCTGGGGAGAAGCCCTCGACGGGACCGGTCGCAGATCCCGTAAACGCCAATAACGCCGCAGTTCAATTTCAAGGGATGGTACGATCCCTTGCCGATGAGCCACTCGATCGTTATCGACTGGCTTGCAACTCAATCTCAAAAATATCGATGTCGTCATTCCCTGCGACAAGACTGTTGGGATTCCCGCTTGGAGCGGGCGCGGCAGGCGCTCATTCTCCGAACAAGGTCAGGCCGCTGACCATCCGAAAGTGTCGCTTATTTCGTGTCATCAGGGGCAGGCGCTTGACGAGTGCCGTCGCGGCGATGAGGGCGTCCCCTTTTTCGAGTGAAGGATGCAAGCGGCGAAGATCGGAGTATCGCGCCGTGATCGAATCAGAGAGCGGGATAAGACGGCATCGGGTTAATTCGGCCAGAATAGACTCTCGTTCATTGTCGCGGAGCCCTGGCTTTGTCAGCAGTTCTTTTTTGGTGATGACCGAATAGTAGACAGTGAAGCGGTCGGAATCGAAAAGAGCGTGGAACCGGCCCGTGTTGAAATAATCGATGAAGATGTCGGTGTCTACGAGGACCGAGATTTTTGCCATGCTTCAATCTCGTCCAGGAACGCAT
>JAHFEW010000068.1 GCA_023248215.1 Nitrospira sp. | reverse complement strand
TTCGTAAACCGCAGGTCGGTGGTTCGATTCCACTCGCCGGCTCCAGAACTCAACGACTTACAAAGTCACCGTTGGTGCAATCAGCCGTTGTGCTGAAATTGTGCTAACGGTTCTGCTTCGGTCCAAGACCCCCACCCCGTCCCGCAAACTTTCCGGATAGTGATAGGCATGGCGCTGGGTCATTCTCGGCGACTTGTTCCCGAGCAGCCGTTGGACTTTGTACAAGTCCACTCCTCCTTGCACCAACCGCGTCGCAAAGGTGTGTCGCAGATCGTGGAAGTGGAGATCCGCGATTTGTGCGGCCTTCAGAGCGCTGCTGAAGCTCCGCCGCAGGTTGCTGCCGTCCAATGGGCTGATGGCTACAATTTCCTCCTCAGGAGTCCTGCGGTTGATAAGGAGAGCGAAATACCGGTTCGTCTCGTAGGGGGAAAAACATTATTTTGCCTGTCGAACCATGATTACCGAAGCCGATACCTGCCGCAAATACGTCTTGTCAAACCTGGTTCAAGCCGGTTGGGACAAATCCGCATTCCCGGCTGGGTTGATTACCACCCAATACAATCCTTCCATCAGTAAAAGATTACTGTGGGGAAAGTTCGAGGCCGTTGTCCAGAATTGAGACCTCCGGCAATGGTGCCCCTTGTGCTGAACGATTCAAAACACAGGAACCTTTTCGAGTCTGCACCTGGACTATATACCTATCTCATCCGGCGTCAGATTCTCGAATACGTGTATTGTAAGTGGGCGCAGTACTGGGGGATGACTCTCTTCCATTCTATGGGCACGAGCCTGCACGATTCCCCCGTTCGACAAATTCGCACGCGCCTGCATGTCCCAGCGAGTCATCGGTGCTCCGGTCTCACTCTTGCTTAATTACCCCTCCACCCTTCTGCGCAAACAATACATTGACAGCTACAAGTGGGAGGTTCATAGAGAAGCCCCAGCACGGCAGGCCGGAGCCGTTTGGTTGTTCGGAGCACACACCCATGCCGATCCAGAGCCAGCCTGGTAGTCGTCTCCGGTCACGCCCGGCTCTCGGTTTGCACACACACTACTTCCCGCTTAAACGCTATCGTCACTCCAAATTGTTCCATCTCCTGCGCCGTCTGACTCAGTTTGGTCGCTGCTGTCTGAATGGGGAGCGGTTTATTCGAAACGCTGTAGAGATACAAGACGTGAGGTGGCTGCGATCTCGGTCTCCCGGGTCGCCTGTTTACTTTTCCTCGGGCAGTCCTTCATGCCGATCTGCTGGTCGTCTTAGCGTAAGCGGCCCCTCAAGTATTCCAGTCTTGGGAACATTCCGGCTTTCTCTGGCAGGAGTTATCACATGGATTAACAGCTAAACGGTCTTGTACAAAGGAGGTCGCCTATGAAGACTCGTTGGTTGCTGCACGCATGCATCGTCTTGGCAGTGGGAGTGGGGCTCGTGTCGTGTTCGAAAGATGAGATAAATCAGGTTATGAACCGGCCAGCGGAGATCATTCTGTCGTCGAGTCCCTGCCAGCCGGCTGGAGTGGCCTCCACCGTAACGCCAGAGTTTTGTGTAAATGTAACGGACATACAGCTGCTCAGCCGAGATACTGAAGCCGATGTCAGTCTGACGCTCGTGAACCGAACGGGGCGTAGGCTCTTCCTAGCCTTGTCAAGTCCGCCTTATCTCACAGATAGCAGCGGAGCAAAGTGGGATAGAAGGACAAGCACTGGGATTGGCTTCATATCCCCTAGTAATGTTCCAGTACCGCTAGAGCCAAACGTAGAAACGCAGGTATCTTTTTTGTTCTACCATCACGGACAGGCCCCCACAGACCTGACCTTCTCGATGCGTGGAGAAATTGCGATCATGAAGGTGGACTCTCGCGGTCAAGCGAACCCTCTTCAGATTGGAGTTAAGCGCGGGTTCAACCTCTCGGGGATTCGCACCAAGCAACAGCCACCCCAATCTAGTGCTCCTACAAACCAGAACCCGAGCATCGAGTTTACCCAATTGGCTCCTCTGGACGTTGGACTCGCCGCACCCCGAACCGAGGAGCCTGACATCCTCGGAATACGTCTGGGGATGTCTCCTGACGAAGCGAGGTTAATTCTGAAAAAGCAGGGGTTTTCACTACAGCCCAGTGATGTTTCTGAGGCCACGATAGAAGGTCTACCCAATAGTCGGCACATTGCGAGCATGGCCACTTTCTCCGGCATTCCCGCTCGGACCATATTCCTCACAGCTGTGCGTCGGAGATCGAGCGGGATTTTACCCTCGCAGACCAGTCGCTTTTTCTTCTCATCCATCAACATACGCCCGAGTCCTACCGCTTCACAGGCTTTACCCCAGGAGCGTTTCAATCTCTGAAGGCGAATGCCGCTCCGATGTCAGATCCACGGACAGGGTACCGCCGCTCGCGCGGTCGCCGAGCGTGGGTGGCTGTCGCCAGCCCGCGCAGCGCACGCCTGCTCCCGCCGCCTGTTCTCTGGACGGGGCTCCTTCTCTTGACAGAACCAGCGTAACCTCCTAGCCTTAGGCTAACTGATCAGTCAGTGAGGAACTTTCTCCATGGATGATCGTATCGTGGTTGATCCAAAAATCTGCAGCGGGAAGCCCACGATTCGAGGCACCCGCATCATGGTGAAGAACATTCTCGGCATGGTAGCTGGGGGCTATACTCTGTCGCAGATTCTTGGCGCTCATCCCGAATTGACCAGCTATAATGTGACTGCCGCGCTCGAATACGCCAGCCAGGTGATTGACGAAGAGAAAGTCATTCCGCGTGCCTGACCGGCTGACTATCCTTCTCGACCAAAATGTTCCTCAAGCCATCGCTTCATGGTTGATGCTGTTGAAGCCCACGTGGGCCGTCCTCCACACCGGCGATGTTGGGTTGTCCGGGAAGGCCGATGAAGAGTTCTTCGACTGGGCCCAACAACAGGCCGCTGTCATCATCTCCTTCGATGAAGACTTCGGCGATGGCCGTTCCTTTCTGGCACAGCACCACCATGGCATTGTGCACCTTCGGGTATGGCCGACGACGATCGAAGAAACCCAACAGGCCCTAGACCGCTGGAGCTGCGGGGGCTCAACGTCTCCGCCGTGGCCAGCCTGGACGAAGGCCTGGAGGAGACGCTGAACCTGCATGGCCTGGGGCTGTTTCCAATTCTGGGGGTGAGCCTGAAGTCCACCAACTGTCTGGAATCCCTGAATGCGCAGCTCGGCCAGCTCACCGATAAGGTGGATCACTGGCGCACGTCGGACCAGAAACAGCGCTGGGTGGCCAGTGCGCTGATCCTCATCGAGCCGCGCCTGCGGCGAATCAAAGGCTACCGCCATCTCCCGCAGTTGCGCGTGGCCCTGCAGGCCAAGATCGGGAAGGCCGAGCGCGTGGAGGGAACTCGCATTGCATGATGACTGCATCGAGGCCGCTTCGGAATTTCAACTAAGAATGGGATTGACTCGATCCGAAAGGTAGAATTTACAAGGGCTGTTGGTCCACGGAATTGGCAATCCAGAAACAACACATAAAGAACCGGTTTATCCCATCACGTCTCTCTTCCGTTCATCAAACTCCTGCTTGTTAATCTCGCCGCGGGCATACCGCTTCTTCAGTATCTCCAGTGCCGAGTCTTCACGTTTGATCACAGTCTCTCCAATGAACCATCGGATAAGAAAGACGGTGCCTGCGATCAGCAGGCCCCAGAACAAAATCATACCGAACAGGCCAATTCCCATCATGGGCATCCATCCACAATCCGCGAATCGGTCCATCATCTTATGAATCTCTTGGTCTTAGAGTCCCGATTGTCCTGTCCACCACAGTTTTGCCGCTAAATCGTTTGTTTCTGAACCGTCAGAAGGATACGCGTATCTCTCATTAAAATCGAGGTGACAATAAGGGGATCGCTTTTGAGACGCCCTTCTACGGGTGCGGGTTTGGCTAAGCTGTGGCAGAACTATCGTGTCCGATCAGGTTTGACCGGCTCCTCCCCTGCCTCAAACTCCTCTGTAAGTAATTGAGATTGAAACGATTGGACTAGATCGAGACTTATAGTCTCTGTGACTGTAGGGTTTTCAAATCTCGCCCCCTCCGCCGGCGACACGAGCAGGTTCATTACCTCAGTCAAGCTTGTCACCCAGTCTTTCGGTTGTACATCTCAACAAACCATTTCTAGATAGAAACCCTGCGTGTTCCAGGCCTGTTCATTCTACGGCACAACATGCCTAAAATGGCCTCACTCCACCTGCATAGAACCAAATGATCGAACCGGCGTAAAGCCACTCTGGGAGAGGCGTTCAGATCTACTGACAAGGGTTTGTGTGAAAGTAATGAAAAGGCATAGAAAGCTGATTGCTGAGAGGACAGAAGGGCGGCTTCTCAATGTGCCGGCCTTCTGTGTCTCCTCGCACTCAGGTGAAGCACATTTATACTTGCTCCTGTTCATAGCTTCCTAACGAAACTCTCTACGATACAGGACTCGAAATCGCAGAAGGGAGTTGGACGCGTCGCCAAATGAAATAGAGGACCGGAATCACGAGCAGCGTGAGCACGGTCGAGCTAACCATCCCGCCGATCATCGGTGCAGCAATCCGTTTCATGACGTCGGCGCCCGTGCCGGTCGTCCACATAATGGGGAGCAACCCGCCCATAATGGCGGCCACGGTCATCATCTTAGGCCGCACCCGCTGGACCGCGCCCTCCATGATGGCTTCGCGCAGGTCTTGGGCTGTCACCATTCGGCCTTCCCGCACTCGGCGTTCATACACTTCATCAAGATAGACCAGCATGACCACCCCGGTTTCTGCCGCCACGCCAGCCAGCGCGATGATCCCAACCCACACGGCCACGCTGAGGTTGTACCCGAGAGAGTCGAGATACCAGATGGCCCCGATCGCGGCGAAGGGGACAGAGAGAAGCACGATCAGCGACTTCGCGAGCGATCTGAAATTGAGGTACAGGAGTAAGAGGATCAGGGCCAGAGTCACGGGGACGACCAGCTTTAATCGTTCTTCGGCCCGCACCAAATGCTCGTATTGACCGGTCCAGATCAGCCGGTAGCCAGGGGGTACTGTCACTTTGTCTCGGACCGTTCGTTGGGCATCTTGAACATAGCCGCGCAGGTCGCGCCCACTGACCGCGACCGACACCAGACCGGCCAGCGCCCCCGCCTCATCCGCGATCGACGGCGGCCCCTGCGTGATCACCAGCTCCGCGATTTGGCCGAGTGGGATCTGCGCACCTGTCGGCGTGGGAATCAGCACCCGTTTGAGTCGGTCCGGGTCGTCGCGCAGCTCGCGCTGGTAGCGGACATTGACCGGATACCGTTCCCGTCCCTCGACCGTGGTTGTCACGGTCTCGCCCCCGATGGCGGAGGTGATCACCGCTTGCACGTCTCCCACCGTCAGGCCATAACGGGCCGCCTCGCGTCGGTTGATGATCAGGTCCAGGTAATACCCTTCATTGAGCCGCTCTGCAAAGGCGCTCCTGGTGCCTGGAACTGTCGCCAATACCTGCTCGATTTCTATGCCGATCCTCTCGATGGTCTTCAAATCTGGCCCCAGCACCTTGATCCCGACGGGACTCCGGACCCCAGTCGTGATCATTTCTGTGCGGGTCTGGATCGGCATCCACCAAATGTTTGGGAAGCCTGGAATGCGGAGTTTGGCATCCATCTCATCCAATAAACGATCCCAGGTCATGCCAGGTCGCCATTGCGCTTCCGGTTTGAGGGTGACGGTGATCTCGGCCATTCCAACGAAGGCCGGATCGGTGGCAGTCGGGGCCTTCCCCATTTTGCCGAACACCCGTTCCACTTCCGGGAAGGTCATGAGCAACTGGTCCTGGACCTGCAACACCTTGGCCGCTTCGGGGATCGACAGGCCGGGCACGGTGGTCGGCATGTAGAGGATCGTGCCTTCGTTCAGGGGCGGCATGAATTCCGCGCCGAGGCGCGTGAACACCGGCACCGTGATCACCATCACCGCCACTGCCAGTCCAAGCGTCAGCCAGCGGACGCGCAGCGCGCCTGAGAGGATGGGCCGATACAGAACGATCAGCAGCCAGTTCAACGGGTTCTTGGTTTCTGCTCGGATGCGCCCTCGTATGAGTATGACCATCAGGACAGGAGCCAACGTGACCGAGAGTGCTGTGGCACAGAGCATCGCAAACGTCTTGGTGTAGGCCAACGGCGTAAACAGTCGGCCTTCCTGCGCTTCCAGCGCGAAGATCGGCAGGAATGACACGGCGATCACCAGCAGTGAGAAGAACAGGGGACGGCCAACTTCTTTGGCGGCCGCGATGATGGTCTCTGTCCTGTCACACCCACCCACCCCAGGCGCGCCAAGACGCGCCCCTTCCCGTGCTGCAGTCGGACTTTGTTCCAGGCGCTTGTGCGCGTTCTCCACCATCACGATGGCGGCATCGACCATCGCGCCGATGGCAATGGCGATCCCACCGAGCGACATGATGTTGGAGGTAATCCTCAGATAGGCCATCGGGATAAAGGCGAGGAGTACAGCCACGGGCAGGATGAGGATAGCCACGAATGCACTGCGTAGGTGAAATAGAAAGACCACCGCGACCAGACTGACGATCAGGCTTTCTTCTACAAGCTTCTCGCGGAGCACAGTGATAGCCCGATGAATGAGATCCGATCGGTCATAGGTGGGAATAATGCGTATGCCTTTCGGCAGCGCTGGCCTGATCTCTTCCAGCCTTGCCTTGATCCGCTCGATCACGGCGAGCGCGTTCTCTCCGGCCCGCATGATCACAATGCCACCCACCGTCTGGCCCTTGCCGTCCAACTCAGCGATGCCTCGACGCTGGTCTGGCCCAATTTGGACATGGGCAAGATCCCGAATCAAGATAGGTGTGCCGCGCCCATCCGTCCCGACTGGGATCAGCTCAAGATCCTCAACCGAGCGCAGGTAGCCGCGCCCTCGAATCACGTATTCCGTGCCGGCCATTTCTAAGACACGGCCGCTCACCTCCGCATTGCTGTTCCGGACCGCTTCGATGAGCGTCTTGATCGGCAACCGATAGGCGGCCAACGTGTTCGGGTCCACCTCGATTTGATACTGTTTGACGAACCCGCCGATTGCTGCCACTTCTGCCACTCCGGGCACACTTTCCAGTTGGTAACGCAGATACCAGTCCTGAAGGCTGCGGAGCTGTGCCAGATCATGTGCCCCGGACTCGTCCACTAACGCGTACTGATACACCCAGCCGACGCCGGTCGCATCGGGGCCCAGCGTCGGCGTGACGCCAGTCGGAAGTTTCCCGGTGAGTTTCTGTAGATATTCCAGCACGCGACTACGCGCCCAATATAAGTCTGTCCGATCTTCGAAGATGACATACACATAGGAGACCCCGTATTCCGAGACCCCCCGCACACGTTTGACTCTCGGCCCAGCGAGCAGGGATGTGACGATTGGGTAGGTCACCTGGTCTTCAATCAACGTGGGGCTACGCCCCTGCCACTCGGTGTAGATGATCACTTGGACATCGGACAGATCCGGGATCGCATCCAGCGGAACTTGAAATACCGCCCAGACTCCCCAAGCTGCCAGCATCAACACACAGAGGATGACCAGGATTGGATTGCGGGCGCTTCCTTCAATGAGTCGCGCGATCATGATGGATTACATGCCTCCCCCGAGGACCGAGAACTGAAATTTTTCCGCGATGGGCGGTCGCCCTGGCACCGTCACGTTGACCGTCACCACCCAGGTGCCGCCCATGCCGAACATCACCGTACCTTCGTAGAGTCCATCCTTGGTGTGGCGAGCCGTCGCCTTGGAATCGGCCATGCCTGGCATCGGCATGGTATAGACGAACGTCACTTGGGCGTTGGTCACCGGCTTGCCGGCCTGATCTGTGAGCTTGAGCCGGAGCAGCACTTCACCGGCCTTGGGTTTTTCCGGCGCCGTCGTGAGGGAGAGCGTGAGTCCGTTCATCTGACGGGTCTCAGCCCCTGTCATCTCTTTCTTGCTCCCCATCTCCATGCCCGGCATGCCTCCCATACCCTTCATGCCTTCCATGCCACCTTTCTCACCCTCCCGCCCCGGAGACGCCGAGACGCCCCCCTTTCCCATGTCCATCCCCATCCCTTCCATCTTGGCTTCGTAGGCGCCGCGCATCTGCCAATCGGCCATGCCGATCCGGCCCATCATGGCCTGCATACTCGACGCCGAGGCCAGTTTGGCTTCAGCATCCAATAAGAAGTGTGCTGAGGTCACAACCCGATCGCCATCTCTGAGGCCTTCGAGCACTTCGACTCGGTCTTGGCTCCGCCGACCGAGTGTCACTTGAGTCGGCTGATAGACACCTTGCCCGTGATCCAAGAACACGAGTTGACGCAGGCCTGTGTCCAACACCGCCTCCTTTGGTACTACCAACGTCTCGACTGATTCACTGCGGAGGACCACGTTGCCATACATCCCTGGCTTGAGTTTGAGCGCCGAATTTGGCAGCTCGATCCGGACACGGACGGTCCGGGCTTCGGTATTCAATGATGGGTGGATATAGGAGACCTTGCCCTGAAACAATTCACCTGGATAGGCCGCAAAGGCCACGGTGGCTGGTTGGTTGAGCCTGATCGCTGCAACCTCCGACTCGTAGATGTCGGCAGAAATCCAGACTGTGGCGAGATCAGCCAGCTCATAGAGTGTGATCCCAGGTTCGACATACTTGCCTGGCAAGGCCTCTCGTGTGAGCACCACCCCTGTTGAAGGGGCATACACCGTTAAGATGGGATTGGCCCTGCCTCGACGCGTGACCGCGTCGATCTGGGGCTCGGTCATATCCCACAATTGCAGGCGTTCCCGTGCGCTGGCGACCATCGCCGTGGCGCCCTCTCTGGCGTCGGCCAACGGGCTCTCGGCCACCATGGTCTGCGTCTTCAACGCAACCAAGTATTCATCCTGGGATGTCAGTAAATCTGGCGAGTACAAGGTGAAGAGCGGTTCGCCTTTCTGCACCGGTTGGCCGATCGAATTCACGAACACTTCCTTGACCCACCCCGACACCTTCAGGTTGATCTTGGTCAGTCCTCGCTCGTTGTAGTCGACCGTGCCTACCGTCCGAATCTCTTGATCTAAAGGTGCCCGAGCTGCCGGCGCGCTGCGGACTCCGATCAGTTGGCGTGTGCCGGCCGGGATCGCCATGGCTGCAGCGGAACCCGGCGCAGAGGCGGATGATTCACCATGCTCGTTCGTCAGCCCCTTCATCCCGCCCATTTCCGGCAGGCTCGCCCTGTCCATGCCTTTCATGGCCGTCCTGTCATCCGTCATCCAATGCGCGGCAAAGAATCCCCCGACGGCCCCAGCTATGAGACAGGCTGTACCCAGACCGACCATCATGCTGTATCTCGGTTCATGTTCACTCATGGGAACTCCTCCTCGTTTCCGTGCTAACTCTGCCTACCAAGATCTTTCCCGACCACCTGTTCAAGCTCTGCCAAGCGGTGCTCCCGTTCCACGAGCGATCGGTAGTACTCCAACTGAAAGTCTCGCCATGACCGCTCCGCTTCAATCAGGTCCAGCAACCCCGCTTTCCCTGTTCGATACCCAACCCGCGCGGCCTCTACACTCTGCTCGGCCTGAGGCAAGACCGTCGTGCGATACAAGCTCGCGACATGTTCGGTGGTGCGGACTTTGGCCAGGAGATCTTGGATCTGATACAGGGTCAGGTTTTCCAATGTGTGATACTCAGCCTGTGCTGCGCCGACGGCAGCAGCGGCTTCACGTACGCCCGCGTCGTACTTCGGCTTCGACCAGAATGCGAACGGGACATTCACGGAGAGGTACGCACCAAACCCATCGTTCGCCTGAAAGTTTTGGAAGCGTTGAAACGCCACCGTGAAATCGGGGTAGTACTGACGTTGGGCCAACGCGCGTGCCTGCTCGTTCCGGTGAACAGCCAGCTCAGAGGCTTTCAGTTCTGGTCTTGTCCCGACTGCGAGGCGGTGTAATGCCTCCACGTCTGTGTTGAATCCAGTGGGCGGTGGGTCTTGTGGCATCCCTAGCGGAGATCTGGTGTCGCGATTCAACAGCGTATTGATGAGCGCTTCAGCCGACGTTCGACGCTGTTCCAGGAGTGGAAGGTGCTGATGCAATATGGAGAGTTCCACCTGTGCTTTCAGGACTTCAGCCTGGCTCCCTCTGCCAGCCCGAAACTTGCTTGTGGCGATGTCAGTCATGTCTTTGACCAGCCTGAGCTGCTGGTGATGAATCTCGATCGCTTTGTGGGCGAGAAAGAGTTCGTAGTAGGCTTGTTTGACTCGCCCGATGACGTTCCGTTCCTTCGCGTGCAAGGCCTGCTCGGCCATCTCTGCTGAACGACTCGCCACTTCCCCCTTGAGATCAAGCTTGCCCGGAAACGGGAAGCTCTGCGACAGGCCGAAGATGCTGTTCTGCGCCTGCGTAACGTTGAAGTTCTGCGGGAGATTCCACAACTGGACTGACAAGGTCGGATCATCCAGCGACTGCGCTTGCCTGATGCGATGCCCAGCGGCTTCCCATTGTTTCCGTGCCGCCTGAATTTCGGGATTCCGTGCCAAGCCTTCCTGGATCAACCCTGCCAAGCCCAACGTCGCTGGCTGGACGCGATCATCCGCATCGGCATGGCATGGGAGTCCACCGACACACATCAGTCCGGCCGCGGCCATCGTGAGGAACTGGCGTAGTGGATTCCATTTCATGAGAATCCTCCTTCAAAAACTCTTGGGCTCAGCACTCCAACTGAAAAACCGGCTATGGGTTCTAACAGCCAAGCGGGACGGCTTGGCTCGTTCAGCACGAGGACTGAGCAATACGATTTAGAACAAAGGGTTGAGAAAACTCAGGATGGGAGGATCAAATGCGAAGAACGGTCGTGTTTGTCCGGAGAAGTTGGGACGAACTGTCTGAGGGGAAAGGATACTTGAGGATACCGCATAGCGGGGGTGACGAGAGAAGAGAACCCGCGAGAGATTCTCCCACCCACAGCATGTGACCATCAAATGAGGGCTGGGGCTGACTCGACGCCTCGACATTGAACGTCTTAAAGGCGTCGCACACCTGCCGTGCCGGTTGCTCTTCAGGTGTTGAGCAGCCATTGCCCATCTCAGTGTTTGAGCTGCTGCTTACCGGTAAGAGACAGGCATAGGCGTTGAAGCTCAACACGAGAAGGAGCAGCACTAGTGTCGTTGAGAGGAGGGGATGGAAGCGGCGCATTGAGGCTTCTCCTGAACATGGAAACCTTACCACTTTCTAAATGTGCTCGCAAGGTGACCTCCCCCTAGCCGTTAGATCCTCCACCGAATGAGAATTAGTGAATTGAGACCGTCCCCACAGTCTCTCCGCCATGCGAAAGGCCCATCCTCCAGAGCGCTCCATACTATGAGTAAACAAGGAAACCAGAAAGGAGCTTGCGCGTCCATTGAGCCGTAACGATTAGTTACACCCTGCGACTTTGCGTTTATGTTTTCCTTGTGCTAGCCTTCCCACCGAAGACAAGGGTGTCTTCAACAAAAGACAACGGCGTCTTCACGCGAGAAGGACAACGAAGTCCTTTTTGGACCAGAGTGGCAGGTCTAAAAAGGGCTTTTTTTATGCTCGAAAATGACCGCGGAAAGTGAATGCTCCTAACAAGAAATTTTTTAGAGGATGACAACATGGACTACAAACACCCAGCGATAGTGATCGGAATCTTGACGGGCGTGCTCGCGGCCTCTCAGGGATGTCAGTCGTCCCCTCCCCCCGTTTTTCCTGACGTCAGAGGCACACACCTCTCAGCAGGGGCGGATATCCAAGGTGATGACCAAACGGTCCAGGCCATCCTGTCCATTTTCAAGAAGGCTGAGGATGCGGTGCAACGCAAGGATCTAGATGGCTTAATGGCGCTCTACTCAGAAGACTATAAGCATGGTGGCTATACCAAGGACAGTGTCAGGGCCGTGTGGAATGATCTGTTTACCCAGTATCGTGATTTTTCCGGGACCCATATCTTTTCGAAAATCAAGGTAGAGGCAGGCAAAACGGTTCCGCTGGCCCACGTCACCTGCACCGGAAGCCTCTGGGCGATGTCCAATGAGACAAGCCAACGCGTGAATATTGATAGTTGGTATGGCGAGGTCCACCATGTGACGTTCGATCATGGGGCCTGGCATTTGGCTGGAACGTTTTGGGAGATTCCACGAGCCAAAGAATCTCGTCCTGCCTTTCTGCCTCATCCCTTCTTCTGAACCAAATAGGGCAGATCAACCATCCGCTAATTGATCACTGGGCTCCGGCCTCGGCCGGAGCCAGCTTCTCTTCCTCTTCAGACTCTCAAGATGTGTCAGGCTCGGTTTCACAATCAGATTTTTTCGGTCTAAAGCTACGGAGGCAATAATGTTCAAACGACTTGCCATTGTCGCCCTGTTGTCTAGCTTCTGCTTAGCATTTCAAGGTTGCGCACTGATCCAACCCGCACCTCAGGACTTAGTCACCAAAGGTGACCACGCTGGACTCGCGAATTTCTACAAGGAACAGGCCCAAGAACTTCGGGAGAAAGCAAAAACGTGGGACACCTTAGCTGAGGCCTACAAACGTCACCCAGACCCGCACGGCAAGTTAGAGCCGGAACAACATGCGGCGCATTGCAGAGCCGTTGCAGCCTCATATCGAAAGGCGGCAGACGAGGCTGATGCCCTGGCAACCACACACCGGCAGCAGCTTTCGGAGGGCGTAATTCAGTGAACTCGCAGTGGCCGTCAGTCTCACTCGAGGCTGGCGGCCACAGCAAATAACTCAACCCTGCGCTCACTCTATTACCAGAACAGCCCAATCCGGAATAATCCAGCGGGGTCATAGTTTTTCAGATCGTTCGGTTTCCCCTCTGTTGGCTCTTCTTGGGTTGGGTCAGGTAGGGCAGGGGCAGATTTCCAAACCCCGATAGATTCCAATTCCGTCCCTGAGCGCAGGGCAACTGTTGTGCTAAAAATCCCTCTAAAGGCCAAGGCTCATCGGATTCAGTGGAGACAGTGAAAACCACCTAAGAGCCCGATACAATGAGAAAAACAGGGAAACCATTTGAAACACCGAGCCTTTTCAAAGGTAGCTTTCTTCCATTCGTAAACCGCAGGTCGGTGGTTCGATTCCACTCGCCGGCTCCACAGATTCATCTGAAGATTCAACCGGTTTGCGGACAGCCGTCGCGCCCCTTCGTTTCGACAATCTCTCAAATCCTCGCCTGTAGCGGCCGGTCGTCTGATCGACGACTTCAGGACCGGAGCCTGTTCCGATCCAGCGCCGGTCACCGACAGACCCGTCGCTGGTTTGGTTCAATGCGTGCCACATTCAACCAATTCTCGATCATCAGGAACCCACCGCAACCTGTGCAGGCCTTCATGATTCCTCCTGTTCCGTCCTAATAGAAGGTGCTGGACACTAGGCGCACCTACGTCAGGCGATATTCGACTCAGGCAATGGCCTTATCCGCATAGACACATCCTCTCTAGCAGGATGCGGAAAAAGTCCGCCAGCGGCGTTCTCGCATCGTTCAGCGGCTCACCGTACGGCAAGAGTACGATTCGCCTCTTCGCTCGCTGCGGCCTTGCTGGACGGCCTTTTTGCGCATCCTGCGGGCTATTCTAATACCAACACGCCACGTGAGCTGATCGCGGCGTATGGTGCAAAAATCGAGTTTTTCCGCAGCCTGCTAGGACATGACAGCATGCTACCGCTACGAATGAATGGTGACTGGTCAAAATTGCTCAGTGGGGAGGAATTAAAACAGGGGCCTCCGGACTCGTGCTGGGTCGGGTTCCACTTTCACAGGCGGATGACTTGTCGGCAGGGCTTCCAATGTTGGTCGTTGTCAGGCTGGTTGGGCGGCACCCGGTATACGAGCTCAGCCGGGAGTATCATTCAGGCCTACGCATCGGCTGAGCTCGTCAGTCGATAGTTTGTTTCACTTAAGACCGAGCCAATCATCGTCATGCTGGTCGCATTTCGTCCACGGATGTAACGCGGCACCGACTCCGGCCCCGACCATGGCGAACGGCATCGCCACAACAAAGAGCGGCAGTCCGATGCCGTAACCGACCCACTGCAGTGCGACGCTATCGCTTTTTTCGCCGGCCTCCACCACACGCTTCGCGGGGTACAGCGGGAACGTGCCATATTCGGTGCCGAGACTGGCACTTTCACCCACGGTCCGACAGCGCGCGTCGCTCAGCGCAGGCAGCAGGACCAGTACGAGCATGAGCAGCATGACGGTGACCTTCATTCCTCACCTCCTCAGCAGGGCATCACTTGTGCCTGATCATGACGATTTACTCAGCGGCATAGCTGGAATTGACGCAAGATGTACACCATGTCTCCGGTTGCCTGTCATCCCGGGCCTGCGAACACAATCAATCCGCGCCTCTCGCTCTCTCCTCGCCTCCAGTGCTGTCGCACTCGTCCCGTTCCCTCTCCGGATAGTGTTGAGCGACGTATGAGGTCATGATTTCTGACCCGAGTATGGGGTCCGCATCACACGTAAGACGAGCGATTCTGCACAGTGCGCTCACTGAGATTCTGCTCATGAGAAGGTCTTTCTTCAAGTGGGAAGGAGTCAGGCCGATCAGCTCCGTCGAGCTCCAAGTAGCCCAGCGGCTGGCTTGATGCCAGTGGCGTGGTTCGCTGTCATCACAGCCTGAACAGACTTCGAGAGAATCGCTGCAGGCAAGCATATTGCGTATATCGGACTCGCGGCACTTGGTTCATCGCATGGTAAGTGGACAGCCGATGCACGCTGAGACCTTCACGTTGCGAAAAATTTCTCAAGGTAGGGATCCGTGGTGATGACGGCGGTCCATCGTCGGTATCACGCCTTGCTTGAAGTCTCGAATGTCCTGAACTCGCAGCGCAAGATGGACAGTCTTTGGCAAGCCTGCACTGAGTGCGTCAAAGAGGTCGTGTCGTGGGAACGGGCTGGAGTCCTCCTCTATGCACCCGAGGAAGATGGCTTCCGGTTCCACGCCCTTGAGACCAACATGCCGAAGCGGGTGCTCCAGCGTGGCACCATAATCCCAAGATCCGGTAGTGCGGTGGGGTGGGTGTATGACCACCGGGAAGTTCATGTCCGGCCGGATCTGCAACACCACCAAGTATTTATCGAAGATCAATATTATGCGCAAGAAGGGCTCGGCCGGATGGTCAATCTCCCGCTCCTTGCTCGCGGAACCTGTCTGGGCACGCTCAATATTGGGAGTGTGGCTTCAGGTGAGCCGGATAGCGAGACGCTGGAGTTTTTACGTCAGGTTGCGATCCAGGTGGCGCTGGCGATCGAGAATGTGCGGGCCTATGAGCAGCTGACCCAGTTGAGTCAGCAGCTTGCCAAGCAGAATGCCTACCTGACCGAAGAGATTAAGAAGGAATGCAACTTCGGCCTGTTGGTTGGCAAAAGCGAGATTCTCGGTAAGGTGCTGTCGCAAATTCAGGCGGTGGCCGCGACGTCCACCACGGTTTTAATCATGGGAGAGACGGGTACCGGAAAAGAATTGGTCGCGCGCGCTATCCATGAAAGCAGCTTGCGACGCAACAAACCCTTTGTGCGGCTCAATTGTGCGGCCCTGCCGAGCGGCCTCGTAGAGAGTGAACTATTCGGGCACGAGCGAGGGGCCTTTACTGGGGCGGTTCAGCGACATCAGGGCCGGTTTGAACTCGCACATGAGGGAACACTTTTTCTCGATGAAATCGGGGAGATGCCGTTAGAGGTGCAGGCCAAACTCTTGCGCGTATTAGAAGATCATCAAGTCGATCGAGTGGGAGGGGCGAAGTCGGTCTCCGTGGATGTGCGCCTCATCGCTGCGACGAATGTAGATCTTGCGCAAGCCGTCGAACAGAGACGTTTTCGAGCCGATTTATACTATCGACTCATGGTGTTTCCGATCACGCTCCCCCCCTTGCGGGATCGTAGCGAGGATATTCCGCCGTTAGCGGAACACTTTCTCCAGCTCTGCCGGGTGAAGCTCAACCGTGGTGATATCATCTTCGATGACCAGGCATTGGCACGGTTGGCGCAATATGACTGGCCTGGGAATATCCGCGAACTCCAGAACGTCATTGAACGGGCGGCCATTCTCGCGCCGACCCATCTCGTCGGAATTGACGAACGTGTCGTAGTTCCCTCTCCAAGGCACGTGGCGGCCGCGGAACGATCCGTCACGTTGCACGATTCCGAGCGTCATCACATCCGCCATGTCCTTGAACATGCTGGATGGAGAATTTACGGCCCCCTGGGAGCGGCAAACCGATTGGGGATCAACCCCAGCACACTGCGCAGTCGAATGAAGAAGTTAGGGCTGTCTCGCCCCACGTCTCTCGCTCCTCTTGAACACCTCCCCTCGTCATACTCGGCCATCGCGGAAAATCGCGACGTCGTGTGAGAAACCGCGAGTGGTCGCGGTGTGACTGGCCTCGCAGTGCGGTTCGGCGCTGTCCCGCACTGCCGGCTCATGACCGCGGCACCTCGAATCTCTTGTCATTGCGTGGAGTTCGCTCACGCTCGGTTCCATCAAGTCGATTGGAACGCGACTTGCTGTTTCACGCGTCAAGGGCAAGTATTTCTGCGAAACCGAGGTGAACGAGGTGAGCGCATGATGAGCCATGATGTGGTCTTTCTCATCGATGTCGATAATACGCTGCTCGATGCCGACCGGGTCACAGTCGATCTGGGGCGCTATCTGGAGAAAGCAATCGGGCGCGACCGGCAGCAGCGGTATTGGAGCCTCTTCAAACAACTACGGGACGAACTGGGGTATGCCGACTACCTCGGTGCACTCCAACGCTATCGGATCGAATATGTGCACGATCCACACATCCTCATGGTGTCGCATTTTCTGCTCAACTATCCCTTTTTGAATCGCCTCTTCCCGAATGCCCTCAATGTCGTGGAGCATATGAAACAGCGCGGACCAGTCGTACTGGTCTCAGATGGGGATGCGGTCTTTCAGCCGCACAAGATCGAGCGTGCAGGTCTATTCGATGCTGTGGATGGCCAGGTGTTGATCTATGTGCATAAGGAACAAGAATTGGACGACATTGAAGAGCGTTACCCTGCCGAGCACTATGTGCTGGTTGATGACAAGCTACGCATTCTGTCGGCGGCCAAGAACGTCTGGGGGCCAAGGGTCACCACAGTCTTTTTGCAGCAGGGCCACTACGCACAGGCCTCGAACGTGAGGAGCATGTATCCGGCAGCAGACGTCACCCTCGAACGGATCAGCGATCTGCTGCAGTATGACCTGGATGGGCTCTTCTCGGCTCAACCGGTCGCCTCATCTGGCCTGAGACTGTAGTACTGAACGAGCACATCGGCGGACAGGGGCCTGCTGCAGGTCTGGTACCAACCAGACGCCTCTTGTCCCCATACCACTGCGTTCTCTTCGTGAAGCACAGACGCTTCGCTAGAACGATTGATCGTTGCTGGCGAGTTCGAAACACAGCCACGACGAATGCCTGGTATGGTTGACGCCTCCCAGGCACATCCCTCCTCTGTGGCGGTCACCCATTCGCTCTCATCGCGATAAATCGCGAACCCTCCTCATAAATCGCGAGCCCTCGCGATCGGCCTTCGTCGCGGCGTACTCGCGTGACGCTCAACCGATCGGCATTCGCGTCTAAGGCTTTGTTATCGCGCTCACTCTATCCCAAGGGCCTGTGCAGTCCAGCCTGGTATCTGCTTTGCAGACATCAGAAACTGAGATACGTAGTCACATCGGATAAGCTGTGACGCCAGAAGCAGGGATGTGAGGAAGACCGCCCTGAACACCATGCGAGTGCAGCCCATTGCTCTGCTCCTCAGGTTGGCCATGTGTGGCTGCCTGCTTCACATGCGGTTGCGTCGCGACGGTCACGGGCTCTTTACCGCGGTTCGTGGTTCTGCCTCCCGAGCAGGGAGGGTGGGCCTCCTACTCCTCATGAGCGTTGTCGGGTTGAGTGGGTGTCACATCTCGTGGCCATTCGACAGACCGGCTTCTCTTCTCGACAGCGCTCAATTCATGGACACGTGGAAGACCTACCTCCACTGTCGCTCAAGCTTGGAGCCTGAGGAAATCCAGGCCGACCTGCAACAGCTGAATCGCGTTGCGCAGGCGCTCTCCATGCCGAACCACGCCTCCGTCCTTCTGTTGCCCACTGTAGTACGAACTCTGATTGCAGCGCTTCCGTCCAGGTTGACCGTTGACCCTCACGCGATGTCAGTGGCCTGTGCGCTGCACGGTGGTGATGTAGCCCAGGCTGCAGGACAGCCTGGGCTGAGTGTGGCGCTGCTCACGGCGGTGGTGGCGGCACAGCAGGGGGCGGCCAATGCCTACTATGCCGTTGAGGCTCACCACAGGCTTAAGGGCATGGAATAGGAGATTCCCGCCGGAGAGAAGGTGATTGAACTGGCCGGCAGCATCTTTTCGGGACGATCGAATCCCATGTGCTGCACGGCATCGGGGAACGGGTTCCGCCTGAACAGTCATACCAGAGCGTTTGCAGAAGGCGCACCGACAGCATGACTCACCACCAGACAGATGGTAGATGGGCGAACATGGCGGAACGCACTCGCGTGCTTTCGCTGCATAGGAGATGTCCCTCATGAGCACAGGCTATGACTTTGATCTGTTGTGCATCGGCAGTGGTCCGGCCGGTCAGCGTGCCGCGATCCAGGCTGCCAAGCTCGGGAAACGGGTGGCGGTGGTGGAAAAGCGTCCCTGCGTGGGAGGCACCTGTCTGGATCTGGGGACCATCCCGAGCAAGACGTTTCGCGAAGCCGTCTGTTCTCTCGCGCAGGGGAACGGCCAGTTCGGCCGTGGCCAGGAATTTCGTCTCGAACCAGAGCGGACGCACCGTCCCTCCGTGGAAGACCTCCTCCATCGCGTGGGGATAGTCGCCAGACGTGAGTCTCAGGTGGTCGAACAGCAGCTGTGCCGGAATGAGGTCCAACTGATTCGCGGAGAGGCGTCGTTTCGCGATCTTCATGCTCTGGTCGTGGCCTCTGCAGAAGGCCAGCGTACCGTGACAGCGGCGAATATTCTGATCGCCGTAGGCACGTATCCGGCCTCGCCTCCCGGCGTGCCGGTCGATGGAGACATCATCCTCACGAGCGACGATCTCGTGCGGCTGAAGCGGCTACCTAAGAAGCTCGTCGTCGTCGGCGGGGGCATCATCGGAATCGAATATGCGTCGATGTTTGCCGCGCTGCAGATCGAGGTGATCGTGGTGGACAAGCGCGAGCGGCTCCTGGAATTCCTCGATCGAGAAAGTGTCGATGAACTCATGCATCAGATGAGAAGGCAGCGTGTCACGTTCCGTTTGGGAGAAGCCGTCGAGAGGCTGGAAGTCACAGCAGGAGCTTCGCCGCGGGCCATCGTGCACCTGGAGTCGGGGAAATCGATCGTGGGCGATCAAATCCTCTTTTCGGTGGGACGGATTGGCGCCGCTGGTCGGCTGAACCTCGAGGCCGTGGGGCTCACACCCGATGAACGAGGACGGTTAACCGTCGATCAGCAGTTCCGAACGGCGCTTCCGCATATTTTCGCCGTCGGCGACGTCATCGGCTATCCGAGCTTAGCCTCGACTTCCTTCTTACAGGGACGGCTTGCGGCCTGCTATGCGTTTGATGTGGAGACGGGACCGATGAGTGAACATCTTCCGATCGGCATCTATGCCATGCCGGAAGTCTCGGCGATCGGCCCGCCGGAACATGAGTTGACCCAGAAGAAGATCCCCTATGAAACCGGTATCGCCCGATACCGGGAAATTGCACGAGGACAAATCCTTGGGGACGATAGCGGGTTTCTCAAGTTGCTCGTCCACCGCGAGGATCATCGACTACTGGGGGTCCATGTCGTGGGAACCGGAGCAACGGAATTGATTCACATCGGACAGGCCGTCATGGAGTTGGGGGGCGGACTCCAGTACTTCCTGCGGACGGTCTTCAACTACCCCACTCTGGCGGAGTGCTACAAGGTCGCGGCCCTCGATGCCTTCAATAAACTGTCCAGATGAGTGCGTGGAGCGGCTGCCGCACCGATTGAAGCCACGTCTGAAGCAGCTACGCGGTAGTGCCGCTTATCGGCGTATCGCGTTGGTGGCAGGCCTGGGTTAAGACGAAAGAAAGGGAGGGATAGATATGACTCACGGAATGTTGAGTGCAATCGCGCTTATCTCGCTGGTCATGGGTTCTGGCGTCGCGCAGGGCGAGGCTTCTCGATCAGACGATGCGCGTCAGTCCAATCCTTTGGGAGCGTCCGGCATAACAGTGACGCCGAGAAGTTCCTGGGAAGGGTGGCTTCACCATGGACCGCGTGACTTCACGCCGGAGCCGCACGTCCCACCACGGAGCCCTGACCTCGGCACACCCACGGCTCCGCTGACGCCCTCCATCGGGCCTGGATCGGAATCGCTTGGGCCAGAAGCCGGCAGCAGTCCATCACGACTCAGGTCGAATGCGGAAAGAGAGCGCAATGGGATGAGGAACGGTCAGCCAGAGCCATATCGCGGCTTTTGATGTGGAAGAGTAAAGGGCAATCGAAAGGTGATGTCGATGAAGGCCCTATCATGAGCAGTGGGGAAGGCGGGGGTAACGAATCGAAACAGCAAGAGGGGCAGATGGCTTCAGCGCCTATGAATGAAACGTGATGCGCGGCTGTCTTGTGAGGTACTACTTTGTATTCGGCAATGATTCATCGAACGGCATTGTACTGGTGGCGTGCTACGACCGCCCCTCGTGCTTTCATATGCTTCACGAGCATGCTCGCCACTAATTGATGTCCCTGCTCGTTCCAATGTTCGTCCGAGGCTTGCACGTCGTCTCCGCGGTCAAGAGCTTGCCGGACCATGTCTGGAACATCGTTCCAATATTCAATGCCATAATGGGCTGAAATCAGCGCCAATCCGTCACTGTAGGGCGCCACATTGGCACAACTGAAGGCAACAATCGGGGTCGTGCCGACACGAGCCCGCACACGTCCCATCAGCTCATCGGTCACCTCAACGGCATGGCGGAAACCCCCATGGCCGGAACCTTCCGCCTCGATGAAGGTTTCGACGGATGCGGTGGTTGTGACCGCTCGTAATCGGTCAATTCGACTGACGATAAAATAGAGAAACCGGCTGTGATGGTTGATCCATTCACGTAACTGCTTCCCCCTTGGCTTCGGGGAGAGATGAGCGACAGATCCATTGACCCAATAGGGGCGGGTCAGCCCATTGTTATTAAGTAGGCTCGCCTGCTCGAGCGCGTTGTCGTTGTTGATGAAATCGTTGATGCAGAATTGCCACAAAATCAGATCCGGTTTTATTTCATCGACATAGCGATCCAAGATCAGATACTCCTGCAGCGTCCCATACCCGCCGGCACCGTACGCGAAGACTTCCATGCCGAGCATCTCTCCTGCCAGGGCATAGTAGGTCTTGTTGTCAGAGACTGCGGTAGCATGCGTGAACGAATCGCCGATCACAAGGAGTTTGGGCTTCGGCGATTGCAGATTCCCGAACTGGCGGAATCCGTGTCGCTTCTGTGAGCGATAGACGTCATACCTGGTTCCACCACGAGTCGTTTCTGTGAGTCTCTCTTGATAATTCTCCGTGGCACGCCAGCCGAGGTCCGGGTCTAACGTAATCGGGCCTATTTTACCTTCTGTGGTTTCAGAGAATGGAATACCATCACGCAAGAGATGGACGGCTCGTATCGCCACCTCTCCAAGGCCGATGCCGATGGCAAGGAGGAGGATGGCAATGGTACCCGATGCGATGATTATGGTAGGTCGATTGGACAGGTCGTCACCTTTTCACGTGTGTGGTGCACCCACGCGAATGGGCAGGTCATGCGAGCGCAATGGTCGGAAGCCTGAATCAATTCCTGTAGTGGCAAAGAGTATCACATCTTGACCTCATCGGCCATTTCATCATGCATATCGCGGAGGATCGCACAGCGTTCAGGCTCTTGGCCTTCCCTAAGTTGGCGGGAGAGGACCCGCAATCGCGTATTGGCGTCATTTAGCGGGGTCGTGGGATTCATCACACGGTGCTCCATTTCCTTGCCTGCGGCCGTCAACAGTCCCTGAACAGATGTTTGTTCGGGGATATCTGTATTCGAAACTGGCGGTCCTTGAGCCACTCGCCTCGCTGACAGACTCTTCCCTACGCGGCTATTCTTGATTGTCCGCTGGATTGGGGCGATGAAGGTGCCACAAAGGACCATGGTCATGGAATCAGGGACACCCTGAGAAACAGGCCAATTCAACCTGAGGGATGAGGATGAGGCGGGTGCCCTGCGAACACTCATCCGGTAGTACTAGACCGGTGAGGATGGCCAACCGGACGAACCCAGGGAGGCCGTGGATCTCGAGCAAGTCCATGAAATTCGCCCGGCAGGATTCGCCAATTGTCACTATTAAAACAATATGTTGTGCGATTTTGTTCGTCGCGTATCACTCGGTGATCAAGTAAGGGATTTCCCCTTGTCAGCCGGTCAACCTGGGTAGAGGGCCGGTCTCAGCCTCGTCTTTTCGGCCATATGCATCCACAGTGAATTTCACTACGGCCGGCGTCAGATGGATCTCGCCTCGCCGCTCGGCTTTAATGGCCACTTCTAGCAGGCTGCGGAAAAACTCGATTGTTGCGTAATACGCCGCGATCAGCTCACGTGCCGTGTCGGTGTCAGAATAGCCCGCAGGATGCGCAAAAAGGCCGTCCAGCAAGGCCGCAGCG
>JAHFEW010000018.1 GCA_023248215.1 Nitrospira sp. | reverse complement strand
TGAGAGGTGCTCCCTGCCTGGCGGCCATCTTCCGAAGCTGGCTCAACAACTTTGGCGAGAGGCGGAGCTTCCGCGCGTCGGGCTCACGATGTCATGCGGCCCGTCTCGGCTGGAGATCGAGAAGTGCCCGGAGAGTGAGCGGGAGGACCGTCCACGGACAGCGTAATATGGAATGCCGTCCCCACACCCTGCGTGCTTTCCACTCTGATACTGCCTCCATGGGCATCCACCACGTCTTTCACGATCTTGGTCCCGAGTCCCGTTCCACCTATCTTGCGGCTGATCGCCTGGTACGTGAAGAGACTGTCCCGGACTTCGGGTGACATTCCCTTGCCGGTGTCAATGACGGACAGCACCACCTTCTTTCCCGATGGATCCGTGCGGCCTTGCACGGTGACAGACCCTCCCGATGGCACTTCGGGGATCGCATTGTTCACCAGATTGTAGACGGCATTGAAGAGGCGGCTCTCGTCGGCTCGAATCACGGGCAGGTTATCCAGCCCCTCTGTATGGAGCGCCACCCCGCGTTCATCGGCAAGAATATGGAGGGTCGCGTACACGCTTGAGACGATATCGGCAATGCGGCAGGGCGCAAACTGGGGGGCCCGCGTCAGGCCCTTGACGGAATCGGCGATCTCTTTGACCCGGTCGTGGATGCGCCGGGATCCTTGCCTGATCATCTCAATGAGGTCGTGCGTCATATCTCGACTGGGCTTCACCGCGCTCACCGCGGGCTGCGGCAACTTTGAGAAGCATTCGCTCAGTTCCTCTTCAAGGAGTCCCGCCCCGGTCACAATGGGCATCAGCATATTCTTCAGATCGTGCCCGATGTCTCCCAAGACCCTCGCCACTGCGGCGAGCCTCTGCTCTTCCACCAGTCGGGCCTCGGTTCGACGGAGTTCCTCTTCCGTCCGCTTGCGATCGACGAACAGCCCGACTTTGATCCCGATGTCCGCGACCATATCGAGCACATCCTGATCCGGCTCACGGCTCTCCCGGCTGAAGAATTCTACGACTCCATACATCTCCTCGCCTTTGCACACTGGAAAGGCAAACCCTCCGCGGAGGCCGACTCTCGCCGCCATCTTCGCACGGCGAAAATGGGGGTCGGTGGCCACATCCGGAATCCAAATCGGCTTGCCGGTGGCCCAGACACGACCGATGAGTCCCTCACCGCGTTGAAATGTCCGGCCCCGGCTATCGTCGACGAATTCGGTTGCCTCCACGTGCGGCGCATGCCACAGGTCGACAAAGCGGAGTACCTGCATCTGTTCATCCCTGCTCCAGAACATGCCCAATTCCCAGTCGAGGCTCTCACCGAGGGCTCGGAGGATTGCCTGACCGGCATCTTTCAGGGTAGCCGACTCGGCCAAGACCCGGGTCGCTACGTATTGCCCGGTCAGACGCCGTTCTGACAACGTTGCCTTGGCAAGGGCGCTCTTGAGATCGGCGACCATGACAACGTACCCACGGCTCACAAAGACCAACACCAACACGTACGTGGCCAACCGCAACAGGTGCCATAACCACCATCCACTGTCCCACGGAGCCGAAGAGAGAAACATGATCTCGGCCAAGCCGAACATGAGAGCCAGGCAGGCCAACAGATAACTCTCCGGCCTGCCCGAGCGTCGGAACTCCACCCAAAACCCGGTCGCGCCGATGATAAACAGGATGGCGGCAAGGCTGTTCATCGCGATGGCAGCCGACCCGAATTCGCCGTGACGGGTCATCTGTGGCAATTGTTCGGAAAACGCGAGGGCCCAGAGTCCGAGGGCCATCGCTCCTGTCGCAACGATGGAGGGGATTACATACGATCTGCGCCGGTGGGTTTCACCCGGTGCAAGCCAGACGAGCGAAAAGCCACATCCACCGAGCAGGCTGGCCGCACCGCGCAACAACGCAAAACCATCACCGGGAGCTGAGAGGGCATGGAAGACTTCGAGCAACCCCATCCCGAGGAAGCCCGTGGCCAGCCACAGCACCTTCCCATCGTTCCGTTCGGCTTTCCGTGCGAACAGCACGAGGGCCATCAGCACAGCCGCCAAGCCACCCAACGCTTCCACGGTGGAATGGAGCGGAACGTTCACCCACATTCGATTAGGCCACAGGGATCGGATCAGCAGGTCCAACAGGAACGCTGCCGCGATAATACCGAGGAGGAGGAGATCCTGCGCCGAGAGTTTGTGTTTCATCTCCCACTCACCAATTCGGCGACACCCAACACGATGTGTCGGGGACATTACGACGAGATGGCAGGAACGTCAAGCCGACGGCTGATCACGCACGTGGGAATCTTGACCTTTCGAGGCGCCGGCGGCGGTGAATATCCGTCGCGAGGATGGAGAGCGATAGGACGCGCCAGTAGTCACGCCGGATTACGCTCATCGCCAGCGCATGATCGTCCAGAGTAGAATCCTCGCTGGCGACCGCTTCACCCGTGAGACTGCAACGATGCTCGTGACGCCGGAGGCCAATAGCCGGAACCAGCGACAGGCCCTGGTCGTCGCGGCTCTCGTGGCCGTGGCGGTCGGTTTTTGGGGCTGGTTTTCTTCTCCTCTGTGGCTCCTGCTGGGACTGAGCCCGCTTACATACTGGTGGATAAGGCGACGCTGTCTCCGGCGCCTGGCGGTCATGCAGCAGCCGTTTCCCGACGAGTGGGAGCAGATTCTTCGCGCGCATGTGGCGTTCTTTGACACGCTGGATGCTGAGGGAAAGGCGCGGTTCCGGCAGCTGGTGCAGATCTTTCTCGACGAGGTTCGGATCACGGGCATTCGCACGGAGATCGACGAGACGGTTCGGGCCCTGGTGGCGGCGAGTGCGGTGATCCCCATCTTCGGCTTCCACGACTGGGAATACCATCGGCTGCGCGAGGTGCTGATCTATCCGGACGCGTTCGACGAGGACTACCAGAGCGCCAAGGGGTCGGATGCAGCCATGCTGGGAATGGTCGGCCTGCACCATTTGAGCGGGGTGATGATTCTGTCCAAGCCGGCTCTCCTGGCGGGATTCGCTCACTCATCAGGCAAGCAGAATGTGGGGCTCCATGAGTTTGCGCACCTGGTCGAGCGAGAAGCGAGCGACTATGGGCTCCCGCCCGAGGTGCCTTGGATGGTGGTCCGGCAGTGGGTGCGGTACGTGGCTCGGGAACTGGCTCGCCCGCCGGCGCATCATGCCCACTTCAACGCCTATGCCTACACGAACTCACATGAATTCTTCGCGGTGTTGGCTGAGTATTTCTTCACGTCTCCCGACATCTTGAAACGTCGAGATCCCGCCTTATACGCCATGCTGCGGGACATGTTTCACCAAGACCCGCGAGCGTTGCTCCCTTCCCTGCCGGGGCGTCGCCAGGGTGTTGGTCGCAATGCCCCCTGTCCTTGCGGCAGCGGCAAAAAATACAAACACTGTTGTCTTTCGAAGGCCGACGCCTCAGCACCCAGGTCCGCGGCCTGACTGGCTACTGGCGAGTGGGGAAGGGAAATTTGGCTGACGGCAGAAGCGCTATTACCTTCCGGGGAGACACGAACGACGCTTCACGAATGACGAACTCCCCCGCAGCCTCACGTAGGAATGTCGGTGGTGCCGTCGTAGGAGGCGCGCGATTGGTGGGAGATTTTCAGCACGTCGCCGTTCTTCACGACGGAATCGAGCGAGCCGACCTTTCGATTCACGGTGACCAGCAATTCGCCGCGTAGCGCGAACGGCGCCAAGGCGGCCAGTTGATCGGGATGGGCCTCGAGCAATGTCTTGATGGCCATCGGTCCTTCCACATCAAGATCCAATTCTGTTTCCGTCACACGCTGTTGTAACGTCACGCCAAGAATCAACACTTTAACCATTGTGGATATGTCCTTCGTGAGTTGGTGATAGGAGCCTAAGGCTTATAGCATATGGCTAGGAACCGATGGCGGAGTTTCCGATGCGAGATACGAACGACGCTTCACGTAAGACGTTCGCCACCTAGCTCTGCGCTCGCGCGTGACAATGCAGGCAGTCTTGTCGCTTGGGATGTTGCGCCGGCAGCGGGCGGCTGCCCATCAGCACGTGGCAGGTCAGGCAGTCCTTCTCCACGGTCACCGCCTGGTGATCGCTGTTGACCGGCACCTTGGGGTTGCGGTCACGCGGAGAGGGCAGCAGTGCGACGCCCCCGACCACGAGCAGCGCCAGCACCACAAAAATAATATCCACTTTGCGAAAGGTCATTGAGCGGCTCCTGGTCGTTCTCTAGTTTGCTGCGCTGCCGACTCATAGGCCTCGTTGAGCAACTGCGCGACATGTTTGACCGCCACGTGCCCGCGCATGCCGTTATTGAGTTGAATCATGCAGGCGGGACAACTGGTGGCGACCGTCTCTGCTCCGCTCTGCTCGATGTTCCGGCGCTTCCGGTCGAAGATTTTCTGCGACGTGTCGTAATCCTTCACGAGATAGGTACCCGCCCCGCCCGCACAGCGATCGGCATCCGTCATCTCCACATATTCCGTCCCCGGCAAGCGAGCGAGAATCTGGCGCGGCTCCTTGGTCACGCCGGCGGCTCGCAGGTGACAAGAGGAATGATAGGTGACGCGACGCGCTGCGCCTTCCGGCGATCCCATGGCCGGCTGCTTGTCGGAGCGCGCCACGAATTCCGTAATGTGCATGACCTTCTTCGCCAAGTTGTCCGCTGCCTGTCGCTCTGGGTCGCTCTCGAAGAACTTCTTGTATTCCTTGAGCATGAGGGTGCAGGAGGCGCAACCAGTCACCACCGTCTCATACCCCGCCAACGATTGGACATTGAACCGGGCGTTCTCTTTCACCAGGTCCACGTGCCCGTAGGTTTCGATCGGCGTGCCGGAGCAACGCTGCGGCGGCAAGGCCGGTTCCACTCCATGCTTGCGCAACACGGCGATGACCGCATCTCCCACTCCGTCTTGAAAATAGTTCGCCGCACAGCCGTGGAAGTAAGCGATGCGGGGGGTTGGGGAATTCTTCAACGGTTGCGTGAGTTCCGGATAACGCTCGCGCAAATGTGTCGTGGCGAGCTTGGGGAGGAGCATATCTGCGGGAAGTTTGGCCGTGGGAGCGATTCGTTTCATGAGGGGTGCGGCCAGGCGTTCGAGGATCGCACGCGGGAATGGACGGTCCCATAGAGGCTGCGCCTTCGCCAAGACTTTAAGCATCGCTTCAAATACTGGCAGCTTCGCTTGAAGGGCAAAGAGCCACCGTGAGCCTTGATTGGGATGCTCGGCGCGCCGCTGCAGAATCAATTCCGAGACGTCCACGCCGGCCGGACAGATCGTCCGACAGGATTTGCAGTTTAAACAGGCCTCCACCACCCGCTTCGAATTTAGGTAACTATAGTCTTTGGCCGTGACGATCTCGAACCAGCCGCGAGAGCTCATGTCTTCCGACTGGAACACGTCGTACACCGGACAGACCGAGTTGCACTTCGCGCAGGTCGCGCAGGATTTGGAGAGCCGCTGGTAGTCGATATGTTCGGTGAAGGGCCGGTCGCTGATTTTAATCCCAGGGTTCATCACGTTCGTGGGATCCAGCGTCTGTTTCACTTGCACGAACAATTGATACAGCTCTTCCCCAAACATCTTCCGGACATATTCAGCCCGCACCCGCCCATCGCCATGTTCGCCGCAAATCGATCCGCCGAACCGTGAGAGCACGGTTTGATGGATCTCATGGTAGGCCTGCACCATCTTGTCGAAGTCCTGCCGGTCGTTCACGTTGAGCAGCGGCACGATGTGGGCGTTGCCGTTGCCGATGTGGCCGAAAATCGCCACCGGCACATGCTGCCCTTCGAAGAATGTTTCTAAATAACGAATCAATTCGCTGATACGCTCGGCGCGCACCACCACGTCGTCGACAAAGTTGATCGGTTTCTTGCGCGGATCAAACCGGTAGAGCGTCGGATAAAGGGCCTTGCGCGCTTTCCAGAGTTGGTCGCGCTGGTCTTTGTCGTAGGCGAACGTCAGGTCACCGCAGAGTTGGTATCGGCGGCAGATGGCAGCCATGTGGTCAGCCCGTTCGCGCAGATCGGCTTCGCCCTCGTGGCTGTCGAGTTCGGCCAGCAGCGTGGCAGCGGCATCGGCCGGAATACCGTGCGCGGCGCGCCCGATCAAGTTCAGGGTGTTCGCATCCATGACTTCCAGCGCACTCGGCCGGAGGCTCAACAACTGCGGCACCGCCTCCCCCACGTCTTCCAGACGACGAAAGTGGATCAACGCGGTCAGCGTACCCTGCGGCTTGGGCACCAAGCAGAGGGTCGCTTCGCTCATGACACCCAATGTGCCTTCGCTGCCGACGAACAGTTTGGGCAGATCGAAGAGGCCCTGGTTCAAACCGTCGGCCAATCCGAACAGGTTGTAGCCGCAACTGTTCTTGCTGACCGTCGGCCGTTTGCCATCGATCACGGCGCGCTGTTGCTGCACGAGGTCGAGAATCGGCTTGAGTGAAGGATGGGCGGCGACGGTCCGGTCCAACGCCGGGTCGTTCAGTCCCAGCGGCGCAGCGGAGAGCCATGCCCCGGAAGGCAGGCAGACCCGCAACGCCTGCACGTTATCTTTCACCGCACCGTAGATGAGCGTGTGGGGACCGGAAGAATTATTGGCCACCATCCCGCCCAGCTTGCACATGTCTCCGCTGGAAGGGTCGGGACCGAAGAGCAGATTGCGTCGGCTGAGCTGTTTATTCAATTCCGCCAGGACGATGCCAGGCTGCACGCGGGCCCAACGTTCCTGCTCATTCACTTCGAGGATGCGGTCCATCTTGGACACATCCAGGATGATGCCGGAACCGATCGCCGAGCCTGTGAGATTGGTACCAGCCGCGCGCGGAGTGAGCGGAATGCCCCGGGAGACCGCAAAACGAACCACAGCATCGATGTCCTCTTCTGATTCCACGAGGACGACGGCTTGCGGGGTCATTCGATAGATGCTGGCATCGACGGCATAGGCCGTCAGCGTGGGAAAGTCGTTCTGCACCTTCGCTCGTCCGAGAAGCTGCCGAAGGTCGCTGGCGACGGCGGATGATGTGTCGGGAAGAATGAGGGTCATGCTCGTGATTGCGTTGTCATATTCTAGCAGGATGTTGAAAAAGTCCGCCAGCTTCCTTCTCGCATTGATCAGACCCTCAACGTACGGCCATGGGAAAAGAGTCTGCCCCAGCAGGCGCGGGGCGGACGGGTAAGAATGTGACGCCTCGGCCCGGGACACGGCCGGCTCACCGTCTCGCCGGCGTCCCAAGCGTGGCGCTCATTATTCTTCGCGCCGTGGACCTCGCTGCGGCCGCGCTGGACAGCCTTTTTGAACATCCTGTGAGCGCTTCTGATCCTGCCCCGTGGTACAGGACTTCATGTACTTCGAGGCCGTGAAGTATTTTTTCGACAGCCTGTTAATGGGTCCGTAGAGAGGAGGACGAGTGGAGTTGTTGCGTGACGCGCGATTCGTTAAGATGCACGGCAGCCAGGCGAGGCTCTATGTCGCGTCCAACCCTCTATATCTCCCGCCTTCTCCCCGATCCGGTCATGACCGCCGCACATCAGCGATTTCAGCTTCTCAACGAGCCTCGGGACGTCTCTCCTTCGTGGGACGCCGTCAAGGCCGGTCTCCGTGAAGCGGACGCCGCCATCTGTACCCTGACCGACCGGGTGGATGCCGCCATGCTGACCGATGTGCCGCGACTCAAAGTCCTGGCGAATTACGCCGTAGGGTACAACAACATCGACCTCACCGCGGCAACGAAGCAGGGCATTGTAGTGACCAATACGCCCGACGTCTTGACCGAATCCACCGCCGATCTCACTTGGGCTCTGATGCTGGCGGTTGCCCGGCGTGTGGCGGAAGGAGATGCCTACGTGCGGTCCGGGGCCTGGCCCGGCTGGGCACCGACACAGATGCTGGGGACGGATGTCTCGGGAAAAGTGCTCGGGATTGTCGGCATGGGACGCATTGGCCAAGCAGTAGCGCATCGCGCGGCCGGTTTCAACATGCACATCTGTTACAGCTCGCGGACGGCCCATGCACCAGACCGGCTGGCCGCTCGGTGGGAACGACGCACGTTGCCTGACTTGCTGCGCGACTCGGATTTTGTGAGCCTCCATGTGCCGCTCACCGCCGAAACTCAACACCTGATCGGTCCCGGCCAGTTGGCGCTCATGAAACCGACGGCGTTCTTAATCAATACGTCGCGCGGGCCGGTCTTGGATGAGGCCGCGCTGGTCAGCGCCTTGCTGCAACGCCGGCTCGCCGGCGCCGGGCTCGACGTCTTCGAGCAGGAACCGGCGTTTCATCCCAGCTTGCGAGAGCTTCGCCAGGTCGTGCTGCTGCCACATCTCGGCTCCGCCACACTCGCAACTCGGGTGCGCATGGGGATGATCTGCCTGGAGAATATTGCTGCCGTGTTCGCCGGTGTCCCGGCGCCGAATCAGGTGACCTGACTCTACGGGAGGAGGGGCCGACGCTTCTCGCGACCTTCGTCCATCAGAGATGATGATCCGAAGCGGGAGCCGAGAGACGCTTCACGAACAGCGAACTACCAGGTTGTTGAAAAACCCTTTGGAGACCTTCAAAAATACAGGAATGCAGGAGTTGAAAAGGGTGTTCGGCGTGAACGCAGGATGGTCAAAAAGGCCGTCCAGCGCGGCCACAGCGAAGTCCACGGCGCGAAGAATAATGAGCGCCACGCTTGGCGCCGGCGAGACGGTGAGCCGGCCGTGTCCCGGGCCGAGGCGTCACGTTCTTACCCGCCCGCCCCGCGCCTGATGGGGCAGACTCTTTTCCCATGGCCGTACGTTGAGGGTCTGATCAATGCGAGAAGGAAGCTGGCGGACTTTTTCAGCATCCTGCTAGGGGCCGGCAAACGGCAGTGGACTGGGAGGCTTGGATGCGGAGAGTCGGGGATGGGCAACCCCGTTGGAGCCGTGGTCACGCAAGGTTTCAAGACGGCGAGGCACATCCTGGAATGAGGGAATGGATTGGTACATGGCGACCGCGCGATCGCACAACCCCATCTTCTCATACAGCAATCCGAGTTCATAGCGCACGAGTTGCGCGTTTCCGCCTCGACAGCGTGAATCCCCCCTGAGCTTTTCAAGCAATTGGATGGCTTGGTCGGACTGACTCTGCTCTTTTAAACACAACCCCATCATCAGACATGAATCGACGAAGAACCCCGAGTCCTTCATCGAGAAAAGAAACTCTTCTTTCGCCTCCTCCAACAATCCCATGTCTTTGTAGGCCATGCCCAGAGCATAGCGGGTTTCCGCATCCACGCTGTCGGCGGGCGGCACAGCGGCGGCAAGCGGGGCCTGAACGGGAGCGACTTGCGAGACGGGCGGCTGCGGAGTCGCTGCCGGTGGAGCCGGCGTATGCGCCGGTGCAACCACGGGCGTTTTCTCCGGAGTGGGAGCGGCTGACGCCGCCGATGGCTCCCGTAGCTTGAAGGGCATATCTGCGGCCGGCATCACTATAACCGGGATGGGATCCGGCGTGGGTGCGACGGGCTCCGCCGATACCACCATCGGCTCAGCCGCCTCCGGCTGGTCCGGCGACGAGGCTGCCGCCGCATTGGGATCGAACGCTGGAGCCAGCTTGCGAGCGATCGCACTCCCCGGGGCCAGTGCTTGGACTTTCTCAAAGAGTTCGGCCGGGAGCGTAGGCATGCCCGGTTCCGGATGTTCCAACAATATCTCCACGGCCCTGCCGAAATGCTGGGCCGCCGTGGTTGGGTCTCCTTTTTCTTGGTACAACTCACCCAGCAATTCCAACATCGGCACCGACGCCGGTTCGACCTTGAGATATTCGATGATCAGGGACTCAGTCATCGTATAGTCCTGAGCACGAAGCGCCGCCCCGGCCAAGAATCGATATTCACCGAGGGCTACTCGAAGATTACCTTGCAACAGATGCAACCGCGCGAGGAGCTGGCAGATCTCAGGGTTTCCCGGCTCTCGGCTTAAGAGTTGCGTGAGCATGGCTTCGGCGCCCGCATATTGCCCTTCATCGATCCGGCGGGTGGCTTCAGCCATAAGATCGCTGCCCTCACCCGCCTTGGCCGTTGCCGCAGCCGGTTTGGCGGCACGGGCCACATTCACGGGTGCGCCTCCGCCCGCCTCAATCATCGCGATAATTTCTTTGGCTTCGGCATTCAACGGGTCCAGGCGAAGCGCCGCCATGTACGCGTCTTTCGCCTCGTTGTAGCGTTGTGAGGCCGAGCGCTCTCGACCCAGTTGGAGGTATACCCGGATAGCTTCATCCAGCAAGTTTTCCTGGACACAGAGTTCGGCCACGCGTTGCTGCGCATCTAGATTCGAGGGGTCCTGCAAGACGATCTTGCGATAGACCTCCAGGGCCTCTTTGCTCCGACCCTCCTTGAGATAGTGCTTGCCCAAGGTCACATAATCTTGGACGGCGCTGCTCAGTAACCCCCGTTCGGCATTCAAGTCGCCGAGATGTCGGTAGATCTCCACCCGTGCAGGGTCGACCTTGAGGATTTTTTTATAGGCTGCAATGGCCTTGAGGATGGACCCTTCGGCGCGGAATGCGGTGGCGGCCTGAAGAAAGGCGGTGACTGCGTCCCCGTTTGCATTACGCCTGAGCTGGAGATCGCCGATGGAGTTAAAAATAGTGCCGTCGGCAGGGGTGTCGATGGTCAGCTTCCGCCACTCGGCAATGGCAGCGTCGTACTGGCCTTTGGAGGCGAACAATTGCGCGTTCTGGAGAACTGTTCGACGGTCGACAGCCAAGGAGACTCCTCACCCCGACGTTGAGAGTCAACGCTAACAGTCTGCCTATTCTTTGTCAAACAAATGGGGAAAAGACAGACACCGCAAACGCGGCATCCAGAGCGGGGTTCAACGAGGAGAGGCCCGCGGCCCTTCCATGCGACAGAGGGGCCGCGGACGTGATTGTCTCGGCCGTTTATGAAGCCGGTGCGAGATCCTTCAAGACATTCGCCGCTTGAGGACCTTTGGCCCCCTGTACGATGTCGAACTCGACGCTCTCACCCTCTTTCAACGTCTTGAATCCGTCACCCTGAAGGGCGGAATAGTGGACGAACACATCGTCCCCGCCATCAAGCCGGATAAACCCGAACCCCTTACGATCATTGAACCATTTCACTGTCCCTTTAGTCTTCACACGGTCCTCCTTTTCTTAACGCACAGACATAATGAGCGCGTCAGCTCGTCAGCTGAATCGCATGGAATGATGACGATAAAAGGAGAAATAACAGCGCAAGCGCGGCGGCTTTTGCGGGGAGTTCAGACAATTATCAACCCGACCCATCTTGACCTGCTGAAAAGTGCGGAGCGATGTACCATGGGGTGAAAATCTTGTCAAGCGGATAGTTTGGGAGATTGTGTTGATCTTGACACCCTCTATGGTTTACGGTACTGTCGCCCCGCTTAAACCAGGGGGTTCGCTATGCCACAACAAATACAGATCAATCCACCAAGTAAATTCTCCGGCCCGCACGTTTTATTTTGGGGGTCTGCTCTGTGGAGGGGGATTGGACATTTGTCCAACATAGATTTTCTCATGTCAATTCAAACGCACAGACTCAAGGAAGCTTTCGAGTGGTTCTATGATTACGGCAGCTTCGCATTGCCAGTCTTAGCACTGGTATGGGGGTATGGAATTAAAAAACGGTGGATCGCGAGACCGTCATGGAAAGAGACTGTGCTGGTAATTGCCTTAATAGCATTTCTTTGGGGTGTGCTCGTTGCGCTGATGGTAACTGACAAAGTACCAAGAACTATAGTTGGATGGGGAACAGACCCGCGTCTTGGTGGTTGCCTTGCCACTTTGGATGTGTCGTCGCTTCAAAGGTTTAAAGATAAGTATGATGTAGCGATGATGTGTGGCGTTAGGAGTCCAAGCGTCGATAGGCTAACGGATAAAACAATATCAATAAGCAATAAGTTCAACATTCCCCCAAACAACATAGACATCTTGGCGCAATTCAGCGACCAAATGAAAGCATCTACCGACAGGCGAACAATATGGTTCATGACAGTATTGATTCCGAAAGAAATAGACATGCCCGTCATTCATAGTCTTGCAGATGTCAGAAAATATAGAGGGAAAATTATTGAGTCTGGCTATTTCGACTGAAATTTACATTCTTTCCAGATTGAGACCTAACTTTGCGCTTTGGTTTTACCGGCCCAGCCTTTTCAGGATCAACGCGAATGATCGCTTTTATGGCCTCATCAAAGCTTAATGGGTGGAGTGAGACTGGTTTCGCTTTTGGCATAAGCCCTCCAATAGCAAACGCAATTGAACATTCCTCGCGTCATATTTCATCTGAGCCCGCTGTACCGGCGGCGTGCTCAGCAGCTTGCTACGACCGCGTTGAAAATATCAGGATTCTTGCGGTTATTGTGCCGATACGAGAACTCTGCCAGATACAGCGGCAAATAGGCCTTGCTGACATTGTGATAGGTGCCCATGATGCCATGCTTCAGCAAGCTCCAGAAGCTATCCAGGTTGGCCGTATGGATGTTCCCGCGCACATATTCACGTTCCCGATGCTTGATCACATGATGAGGATAAGACGTGCTCAATTTGGCATAGCCAGAAGCTTCATCCGTGGCGACCAACGAGACTTGGGTATCAACGGTTTTGCGGACAAAGTTGCTCATGGTGATACGGTCGGCGTTTTCAATGACCTGGCAGACCACGTTACCCTTGCGAGCAATCGCGCCGATCACCGCAATCTTGCCGGAGGCGCCACGGCCACCCTCACCCTTCGCAAAGCCGCTTCCGATCCCTCGCCCGTGGCGGTTCTTGGCTTTACCGCCGATATAGGTCTCGTCCACTTCAACCTCGCCCATGAGCTTGGCAAAGCCACCATCCTGCATGGCGGCTCGGATACGATGGCACATATACCAGGCCGTCCGGTAGTCGCCGCTTCCGATTTGCCGATGGATTTGCATGGCGCTGATGCCTTTCTTGCTCTGGGTCATGAGGTAAATCACCTGGAACCAGACGCGAAGATCGTAGTTGGTATTCTCGAACACGGTTTTCGAGATCACGGAGAAGCGATAGCCGTTCCGTCCGCCGCAATCCTTGCCCTTGCAGACCCAATGAAACGGGCGGGCCTTCAAGGTGTACACCTTCTCGCTGTGGCAGCGCGGGCATCGCACCCCATCCGGCCATCGCATATCACGAAGAAACGTCTTGCAGGATTCCTCCGTGGGAAAGCGGGCGGTCAATTGCGCCAGTGTCATGGTCGGCTTGGTCGTCACCGGCTTGCCTCCAGTCGTTTTCATGACCGGAGTATACCGATTTCATGAATGAGTGTCACGTGCAACATAATAGCCATAGTTTAGGGATCTGTCATCTCATCTGTTTACAAGCCCCGCAGACTCTTCTATAGTGCGGTAACTGAAGACTTCGATGTAGGACCTCGACCGCCCTCGTGCTGCACACCATCCTCGATCGCTATATTTTCCGCGAGCTCCTCTCCCCGTTTTGCATCAGCTTGGCTGCGCTCTGTTTCGTGATGCTCACCAAAGAGCTCCTGCGGCTGGTGGAACTCCTGGTAACGAAGGGGATCGGCTTTCTGTCGGTCTTGAAGGTGTTCGCCCACTTGCTCCCCTCGTTTCTGGTCCTCACCTTGCCCATCGCGGGCATCATTGCCTCCATTACGGCCTTCGGCCGGTTGTCTCTCGACAAAGAACTCGTGGCGATGCGCGCCGCCGGATTCAGCCTGTTACGGCTCTCCCATTCGGTCTTTCTCTTTGCCGCGCTGGTCTGCGGCCTGACCATGGTCATGGCGCAGTGGGGACAGCCCTGGAGCAATGTGAATCTCAAGAAAGTGGCGCTCAACCTCTTACGCGACGAACTCGTCCTGGAGCTCGATCGCGGGGTGTTCAACGAGGCCATTCCAAAAATGGTGATCTATGTGCCGGATGCCCAGCAGGGACAAGACACCAAAGGCATTTTCGTGGCCGATGAGCGAAATCCCGATGATCCGCGCATCATCGTCGCGCAGCAGTACCAGGTCATGACCGATCCCGCCAGCAGCCAGGTCGCGCTGCGGCTCATGAACGGCGTGATCCATAGCCGGCCCCAAAACGCCGAGGAGTACCAGAAGATTTCTTTTACCGCCTATGATCTCAAACTCAGCGTGAGCGCGAGCCTGTACGGCGCCGAGGAACGCACGCCGATGGAGGTCATTCGAGCCAAATTGGACAGTTCCGGCTGGACGGATACCAACGCGCTCCGGCGTTTGATGGAATACTATAAAGATCTGGCCTTTCCTGCGGCCTCCCTGGTGTTCTGCATCCTGGGCGTTCCGGTAGGAATCGTCTCGAAACGATCGGGCAGCATCGGTGGATTTGCGGTCGGGGTGATCGTGGTGATCGTCTACTATGTCCTCAATGTCGCCTGCGAGTTTCTGGTCACCACGCTGTGGATTTCCCCGTTCGCCGGCGCCTGGTTGCCCAACGTGATCTTCGCACTCGTTACCATCCTTTGGTTTTATCGCGTGAGCCGGCAGTAGCCCTATGACCATTCTCTTTCGATACATGCTGCGTGAGTACGTGAAGATCTTCGGCATGTGCTTCTCAGGGCTCATGACGATCTATCTCGTCATTGACTTCTTTGAAAAGGTCCGCCGATTCCTACGTTACGACGCCCGTGTGCTCGACGTGCTGACCTACTTCGTGCTCAAGATGCCGGCCATTTCCTATCAGATCGCGCCGCTGGCGGTCTTGATGGCGACCTTGCTCACCATCGGCCTGTTGTCGCGCAGCCATGAAATCACCGCCATGCGGAGCTGCGGCATCAGTCTCTATTGGATTACCTCCCCGTTTTTGTTTTTTGGAACGGTGCTGGCACTGGTCCTGTTTCTGTTCAGCTCAACCGTCATTCCCCTCGCGCTCGCACGCGCGGAACAGATCAAGACCACCCAGATCGAAAAACGAGCGGTCCCGGTCTCACTGAAAGCCACACAGCCGTGGGTGAGCCTCGGCGGCCAGACGCTGATGAACATCGACAGCATCGAACCGGGGGGCGCCGTGTTGCGGAAGGTGCGACTCTATCGCCTGAGCCCCACGTTTCAATTGGAACAGATCGCAGAGGCGCAGCGGGCGGTCTACTCCCCGCAAGGCTGGGTTTTAGAAGACGGCATCAGACGAGTCTTTCGGCAGGATGGCGTCGTGTCGGTGAGCACCTTTCAGACAGAACCCTTGCCCCTCGCGCAAATTCCCGACGACTTTACCACCTGGCTGGAGTTGGACTCGGAAACGATGACGCTCAGGGATATCCGCGCCTATGTCGACCGTCTCCAGTTGAATGGCACCCTCTTGCCGCGCCTGCTGACGGATTATTACGGGCGCATCGCGTTTCCCTGCGTGACCTTCATCATGGTGGTGGTCGGCATTGCGTTGAGCCTTCGCCGGACCGGCGTGCGCGGCAGCGGCATGGCGATGGGAATCGGACAGGCGATGGCGGTGGGATTTTTCTTCTGGGCGACCCATTCCGTGGCAATCGCCCTGGGCCGCGGCGGCGCGCTCTCACCGATGCTGGCAGGATGGATGGCCAACCTGGTGTTTCTGACCTTCGGCTGTTATCTCTTGCTGAAGGTGCGCTACTAACAGGATGCTGAAAAAGTCCACCAGCAGCGCTCGGCTTGCCGACAAATGTTCAATTCACAATGTTAAATGTTCAATTGAAGATTGAGAACTGAGCATTGAACATTTCCACTGCGCGCCGGCAGATCTCGAGCGCATGAAATGCTTCCGTCATTGACTGTGGCGCCACCTTCCGGTAAGTAGACAGGCCGCGCGAGCAACACAGGGAGGCAACGAACGGTTCTTATGCCGACACGAGTCGTCATCACAGGTCTTGGAGTGGTCTCACCCATCGGCATCGGTGTGCCCCAGTTTTGGAAGGCGGCGCTGGAAGGCCGGTCCGGCATCTCGGCCATTACCTCCTTCGACCCCTTCCCGCTGGAAGGCTACCGATCGCGCATCGCCGGAAGAATTCTGGAGTTTTCACCCGACCAGTATTTGCCGGCCGGCCAAGGTGACCGTGTGGACCGCTACGCCCAATTCGCCCTCGTGGCCGCCAAAGAGGCCCTCGCCGATGCGGAGTTCCGCATGGAGCGAGAAGAGCCGCATCGCGTCGGTGTGATCGTCGGCGCGGGAATGGGCGGCATGGTCATGGGCGAGCGGGAGATCACCCAACTGTACGAGCACAAACGACCGCACCGCGTGCATCCGAATTTTATCCCTGCAATTACGCTGAATTCTGCCTCCGGCATCGTGGCGATGGCGTACGGAGCCAAGGGCCCGAACTTCACCATTTCGACGGCCTGTTCTTCCAGCGCCCATGCGCTGGGACAGGCCATGAATTGCATTCGCGCCGGGACGGCGGATGCCGTGATTGTGGTCGGCGCCGATGCCAGCATCACGCCGCTGGTCTTCGCAGGATTTTGCTCGCTTCGCGCCCTGTCGACGAAGTATAACGATGCGCCGGAACGAGCGTCGCGCCCCTTTGACCGGGGACGTGATGGGTTTGTCATGGGTGAAGGTGCCGGTGCCTTGATTCTTGAATCGCTGGCCCACGCCAAAAAACGCACGGCTCGGATGTATGCGGAAGTGGCCGGCTACGCGGCGACCAGCGAAGCCTATCACATGGTGATCCCCCGAGAAGATGGCGTGGAGGTGGCAACCACGATGCGCATGGCCTTGAAGGATGCGGGCATCCCCCCTGCGCAAGTCGACTATATCAACGCCCATGCCACTTCGACGACGGTGGGCGATGCGGTCGAGGTCAAAGCCATTCGCCTGTTGTTCAAGTCGCGAGCGGACAAAATCGCCGTCAGCGCGACCAAGTCGCTCGTGGGCCATACGCTGGGCGCGGCCGGGTCTCTCGCGGGAATCGTGTCGGCCTTGACCCTCGACGGCGGGCAGATCCACCCGACGCTCAACTTAGACGATCCGGATCCGGCTTGCGCCCTCGCGGGACTCTCCACGCGGCCGCAGACCCGAAAGGCCAAGGTGGCGCTCGTCAATGCATTTGGATTCGGCAGCAACAATGCTGCGGTCGTGTTGAAAAAAGTATCGACCTGACCCGCGTCAGGCGACCGCGTTCGCGCAGATGATGCGTGGCGGAGAGGAACGAAGGACATCGGCTATGGGCAAGACGACAGAGGTCTCCGACAAGATCATTCAGGCGTTGGCGGACTACCTGAAACGAGACGCGGCGTCGATCCATTCGACCCATCATCTGCGTGAAGATCTTGGGCTGGATTCAATGGCGGTGATCGAAATGTTGTATCGGATCGAAGAGGTCTTCAATCTGCAGATCCCCGACCAGGATCTGGTCGGCCTGACCACGGTCGGACAGGTGATTGCCTACGTGCAGGGTCGGGTGGCCCCTCCTCCAACGTCCGCAAAAAAACCCACGGTCAAGCGCTCGACCAAAGGGAAGAAGGCCTAAGAGGATGACGACCGCACCAAGGCGCGACCCGCTGACGCTCCGGCAGCTCCACGAGTTTGTGGGTGGAGAGCTGATCGGTTCGCCGGACGCCACGGTCATCGGCATAGCGAGTCTGGAACAGGCCGGACCGGGAGACCTCGCCTTCCTGGCTTCAGAGCGCAGCCTGAAAACCCTACAGAGCAAGTCCATTGGAGCCCTGCTCGTCGGGCGACGCCTGCCCGATTTCGACTCTCCCCAACTTGTGGTGGACAATCCTGCCTATGCCTTTGCGCGCGCCACCCAGCAGTTTTTTGTGCGGCCTGCTCGCATGCGCGGTATCGCCCAGGAGGTCGTCCGCGGAGAGAATGTGACCATCGGACCTGATGTTTCAATTTGGCCCGGGGTGACACTTGGAGACCGCGTCTCGATTGGAGCGCGGGTGACGCTCTATCCGGGCGTGTTCATCGGTGACGACAGCGTCATCGGCGACGATGCCCTCCTCTACCCGAATGTGGTGGTGCGTGAAGGCTGCCGCCTCGGGTCTCGCGTGATTGTGCATAGTGGCACGGTCGTCGGCAGCGACGGATTCGGATACGTCCAGTATCAGGGACGGCATCAGAAAATCCCCCAGCTCGGTGGAGTGCTCATCGAAGACGACGTGGAATTGGGCGCCAATGTAACCGTGGATCGCGCCACCTTCGGGAACACCGTCATCAAGCATGGAACCAAGATCGACAACCTCGTGCAGATCGCGCACAACGTGGTGGTGGGTGAGCACAACATCCTCGTGGCGCAGGTCGGCATTGCAGGGAGCACAACGTTGGGGCGGCATGTAATGGTTGGCGGCCAGGCCGGTCTCGCCGATCATTTGCAGATCGGCGATCAGGTCATGATTGCGGCGAAGTCCGGCGTCACCAGAAGTCTTGAGCCCAACCAAGTCGTGTCCGGCGCCCCGGTCATGCCGCACGCCACGTTTCTCAAAGCGCAGGCGGTGATTCCGCAGTTGCCCGAGTTGCGCCAACGCGTTCGCGAGTTAGAGGAACGGCTCAGCACACTCGAACAGGCCCGCCAAGCTCCGGCCAGGCCTCGTAAGCCCCGTCGCAAGTAACCTGATCGTCAGTTCTTTAGAACCGTCCGCCAAAAAAACAACTTCGCCCAAAAAAATCCTGCCCAGGGCAAGAAATACGCAGCGACCGGATACACCGCACCATAGACCACGCCGACCGTCGATCCAAACAGGAGCAGCGCCAGGCCAGCCATGTAGGCGACAGGAGCCCATGGCGACCCGCTGGGCGAGTCCTGGGTCGACCCTCCCTCACGCTTGGGACGTCCCCCCTTTTTGGTCGTCGGTTGCCGCATCCGTGCGGCGAAGACCTCAGGGCGATTGCGCAGGATCGACCGGTGGTACGTCGTCTGCAACCAACCGAGCCCCCCTCCCAGCACTAACAGCCCGCAACTTTGCAGAAACGTCTCCCAGGTATAGGTGTCGGTTGCAATGAGCTGATACCCCAAGGCGCCTACACCCCCGACCATGGAGACCAAGCCGAGAATGCCGGCTGGAAATAAAATATAGGCTTTGACGTAGGCCGTCGCTTTTGCGTCCTGTCCTTCTTGTTGTTTGACTGTCACGAGTTTTGGCATGGCCGTGATGGTCGTACAATCCCAACCTCAACCGCAAGGGAAAATGCATGCCGCGCGAACAAATACGCGTGACGCACGCCAGCAGGTCCCCTCAGACGGTCATTCTTGAACGGATTCACATGTTCACCTGTCCACAAGAACTGTGGACGGGCTGTGCGCAACCGTGTGGATAGGCAACCGATGAAGGGGCTGCGCGAGGATGCACGCAATCTGCTCAAGGATTAGGCGGAGTGAATCGTGAGTTGTCAGCAGGATAGCGAGCTGTTCAGTTTTGAGCGGGTGGGAATTCGTCGGGAGTCCAGAGATGCAGAACGGGAGTTGATGCTACGCCCTCCACATATGTGCTACGCCATGGGAAGAATGTCAAAAATTGCCGCCCGTTCCACTCGACCGATATCGACCCACTGTTGAGCCAACGGAACCAGAGCCACTAATCGTTCCTCCACTGCAGCCAATCGTTCCCTCACGGCAGAAGGCTTATGTTGGACAGTGACCCGAAGAAACGTGCGCAAGCCATGTAAGAACAGGGTGATGTTTGCGGCTGAGACCCGTTCCGCCGCATCAGAGAGAATGTCGATATGGTCAAAAATGGGCTCCAACGCTTGTGGAGGGAGGGCGCGCTCCTCGCTTGCACGACCGATGTGGCTGAGCGTGGCGAGTACAGCCGGGACATGCGTCTGCATGTGCGCGAGAAATTGTTCATCCAGCTCGTCCAAGTCTTTCAGAATACGGCCGATGGTTCGCGCATCCACGACCTCTGCGCTGCCTTCCATCTTGCGCTCGGACCGTTGAATGACCGTCTCCAGTACATCGCGCACGGGTTCAAGCGACCGCCCTCGGGCGACATGCAATTGCCGCAAGGCATCGAGAATGGGGGTGGATGGTAGCACGCCCGGGGCCATCTCCTGCTGGGAGGGCTCCGTGGGCACATCTGCTTCTGTGCTCAACGGTTGAAGCAATTCACCGCGTTGCATCTGCTCCGGTTCGGATGGGACTGCGACGGCGCCTTCATGCTGTCTGCTCTCGACCTGTTCGAGCTCCTGCACGGTCTTGGTGATTTGCAGCAGACCCTCTCGAAGCGAGGCCACATGATGGGCCGCCACGACCCGTTCATGCTTACCTGCCGCTTGGAGGATCGGAAGGAGCGTCGTGGCCATGTCCTCCACGGCGGTCAGGCCGACGGTCGCGGCGGATCGGGCGAGGTTGCTCACACTCTGCCACAGAATCGTGGCCAGCTTGGCTCGGCGAGGCTGCTCGCTCGTCATATCCAGTCGCTCCAGAGCCGTCTGAATTTGGTTGAGCCATTCGCGAGCTTCCAGCACAAACAGGCCGAGAATCTCCCGTCGTACATGCGTCGTCTGTTCAGAGGGATCGACTGCCGGCGGAACCTGGTCGATGAAGGCAGGAGCGGGGGACTTCTCCACCGCGGCTTGAATCACGCCGGCAATGGCATCAAGGCTCTCCAGTAATGCGGCAAACTGCTCCGATGCGTTGGCAGACGACCCGGCCGCTTCAACAGATGGCGGGGTAGATGGGAACGTGATCCGCTCGAGCGCCGGCGGATCGACGGTGTCCGCCACCGACACATGGGGCAACAGACTCAGATCGAGATAGCGCGGCGCGGCGGTCCCGGACTCCTCTTGCTCACCGGTGACACGAAGGACTGGACGCGAGGGGTACGCGGGCGTGATGCGAACCACCACTCCTTCCTCTCCGCTGTTCAGACGTACCTTCGTTCCCAACGGATAGACCGACAGCTGCTCCACCAAGCCTTTCATGATTTCACGTGGAAACGCAGTGCGTTCCGTGTTCAGCAACTCGCGGATGGCTTCGTGCGGCAGCAGGCGCCGACGATAGGGACGTGGACTGACGAGCGCATCGAAAATATCAACGAGGCCGATGATCTGCGCCAGCTCGTTGATCTCACGTCCCTTCAAGCGATTGGGATACCCCTGTCCCCTCCCCCGCTCATGGGCCTGCAGCACGACTTCAGCCAGCCAGGCGTAGTCCGCTCCGAGACGCTGGATCACCCCGCACCCCAGACGCGGATGTTGCTCGACCAGGGCTCGCTCATCGGGGGACAGGCGTCCGGTTTTTGTGAGCAGGTTCTGCGGTACGGCGAAAATACCGATGTCGTGCACCAGTCCGGCCAATGCCAGTCGTCGCAATTCTGCACCATAATACCCGAGGCCAATGCCGACCTTCGTGGCCAGAATGCCGACGTTGACGAGATTGGTCACCAGCGGAGGGCCTGCGGGACTGGAGAGCGCCTCGACGACCAACTGATCGTTTTCTTGAATCGAATCGACGATGGTGCCGGCAAGATGGGTCATCTTCGTGAGATCCACCCGCTCCTGCCGCTGAACGGCGGCGGCCACCTGCATAAGTGCCTCTTCGGCCTGCCGGTAGCGATTCTGTTCCGTCTCCCCCATTGCGCTCCTCTTCCTTCTGCCCACAGGGAATTGGTTACTCGGCAAATGCCCCTGCGGCGCTGACTACTGATACCATCTCGCCATGAGTAGCATCTTCACCTGACACAGGAGCCCATCTTCCGCACATCTGCGTTGACACGCAAGTGGCACGACATTCGCGGAGACGCTTCTTGGCGCTCGTCAGCCCCACAGCGCCTCATGGGCCCGGACTCGTCAAGAAACCGTCGCCGGGCGGCCTCATGGGCGGCGGCAGGAATAGGTCCGTGGGAATTCGATACCTTGTCAAAGGGCCGGCACGAAGACGCCGGTTAGGTGTAGTTCTGGTTAGGCCACCGGCAGCAGTCTTCCCATCGCATCCCGTTCCTGTTGTCCTGCGGTGATCCATCCCTCGATGGTAACAAGGACGGTGCGAATTCGTGTTTCCACCGAATGCACCCGCTGCGAGGTGATGACAATGCGATGCTGGACGATGAGGGAAAGAAAACTTTGGAGACCGCCCAGAAAGGTGACGAGGGGGGTGGCATGCGTCTGCTTGGCAACGCCTTGGAGGCGTTCGATGTTCTGGATACATCCGCCTAACATATTGCTAGGCTCCAGTGCCGTCAATCCTTCAATGCGGAGCCTGCTCAGGTCCTGGGCAATGTCCGGCAATTGTTGTCGGAGGGATTCCAAACATTGCGCATCCGCCTCTTGGAGATCACGCAGCATCTGACGAAAGCTCGTCGCCTGAATCTGCCCGGCCCCTTGCCTTGCCTGATGCTCCAGACGCTGCATGACCTGAGGAATCAGGCTGCGGGAGGAAGGACCACTCACGGCGTAGTCATCCTGAAGGGTGCGCAGCGCGTTCAGAAGCGTCAGGAGATCGGCCGCCGGTTCGGATTGTGGCGGTGCCTCCTGCGAAGGTCCAAGATCAAGTGTAATTCCGGTCGCCGTCGTCACGGACGTGATGACGATACGGAACTGTTCACGGACTGTGGCATAGTCCTGCCTGGTGGCCGTGGTCCGGTCTTTGAGGGTGTCGATGAACGGGAGAAGGGCAAAGGTGGCACGTTCCACATCGGAGAGATTGACCGTGGCCGCAGAGCCGCCTAGACTGGTAATGCCTCGTACGACCGCGTCCACGAGTTGGGTATGTCGATCGAGATCAGGCTGACTCTCGAGCTCGGTCAGTGCCGAATGGATTTGAATGAGCCACTCGTGAGCTTCTTGGCCGAAGAGTTCAACCAGCTCTTTTTGAAAATCGTCTTCGGTTTGTTCTGGTTCGGTCGACACGGTGGCATCCTGCCCCTGACTCATGCACTCGCCCGGAAGGGTGGACGGGTGAAGGCCTGCTAGCGTTTTCCGTTCCCCAGTTGGGAGGCGAGTCCCGCGATCTCGCCCAGCTTCCGTGCCATGTCTTCAAATCGCCGATTGGACTGTTCGGCCACGTGCTCCGCTTCCGTCGCACGTTTCGTCAGCTGCATTGAACGTTCCCGCTCACCGGCCAATGCGAGGTCGAGGTCATGGGCACGCTGAACGGCCGCTTCCAACTGCTTGACCTGTGTCATCACCAAGGCCGCCGTCTCCCGCTCTGTCGCGAGTATGCCATCGAGTTCCGCAATGCGTGCGCGCTCATGTTCAAGGGCCTCTTCAAGTACCGGTACCCGGGCAGCGAGTTCCTCTAATGCGGCGCCTTGCTTTCGGCAAGCCTCCGCTTGCTCGCGCTCGTTCGCGAGGGTCGTTTCGAGCTCATGCGCGCGTTGTTCGGCATGCTCAAGTGTGGTGATCTGCTGGACCAATTGGGTAGCTGCGCCACGCTCTGCCGCAAGATGCGCCTCCAATTCAAGAATACGCGAAGCATTGCGGGCATTGTCCGAGACTTGTTGTAAGAGGTCCTCGTTGCAATGACGCGCCTCAGCCAAGGCGGTTTCCAGCTCATCGGCCCGATGAGCTTGCCTCGATACTTCTTTCAATTGTTCCGTAAGGGTGGCCCGTTGCGCCCGTTCCTCCGTCAGTGCCTGATCGAGTGCTCCAGTGCGTGAGGATAAGTCTGCGACCTGCAGGCGTTGTTCATCCAGCGCACTCTGCATCTGCTGTATCTGTTCATGGCTCTGTCGGCATTCACACGCAAGTTGTTCCTCAAGTGCTGTGATCCGAGCATCGCGCTGTGCCAGAACCTCCGCGTGTCGATCGTCGACTTCCTGCAAGACACTCGGCGCAACAGGCAGATGATCTGCCATGGGTGCTACGGCCTCGTGGCTGTCCGCCGAAAGCGGCATCAAGTCCGGCTCTGGAAGACTGATCATGACAGATTCGTTCTGTTGCTGACACTCCTGGTTTGTCACAAGAGTGTGTTCAGCATCTTCGGGCGTGCATGCGATCGGCGCGATAGGATGCTCCTCAATGACGGACTTCTCCGCATAGGCTGGACTTGGAGATGGTTGGGGATCCGGCGCGGGTTTGGGCTGCCGCTTCATGAGCAAATCCAGCACCCGATCTTTCAGCGACGTTCCCTGAAACGGCTTCTTCAATACCCCATCGGCCTTGCAAGATTCCGCCTGCCGAGATACTTCGTCGTTCACAATCCCGCTGATCAAGAGCACGGGAATGTCCGCGAGGTTTGCCTGCGCCCGGATGAATGCACAGACCTCATAGCCGCTCTTGTCCGGCATAATGACATCGGACACGATCAAATCCGGACGATCCTTACTGAGGAGCGCCAGCGCCTCCGATCCGTTGGCAGCCAGGGTGACCCCCATTCCGGCCTCGGTCAGGAGACGTTCGGCCACCTTGCGAACTGCGATACTGTCATCGGCGATCAAAATCTTTGGCATGTCGTTCCTCTAGACAATGCAGGGCTCATCTCGCTGGACGGATCGATGAGACCCCCAAGGTCGTCAGGTTGATGATGGGAAGTTCTTCATCGCCGGCAACGCACGTCCCGGCGATGTCGGGGTCGTTCCCGACACGATAGTGCATTGCGGAGCGCGCCACCATGTGCAGTGATGGAACCTGGGAATCGATACAGATTGCGAGGGGACCATCTACGTGTTTGACAATCAGACAGAGCGGCTCATTCTCGTGCATGGTACGGCTGAACTTTGCGGCGAGGTCGAACACGGGGAGGCAATGTTTCTCCTGACGGACAAGCGAGGCGACGAATGGCGTGTCGCTGGGGACCACCGTCGCGCCAGGCCATGGCATGACGCCGCCAATCTCGTCAGTCCTGGCGGCGAGCCGTTGCCCTGCCACTGAGAACACGACCAGGCCCTGCATCCGCGCCTCCGCGGTACCCTTCGTCCCCACTTGGGCCTGCCTGCGTAACTGAGCGCGTAACATGGGTCAACCTCGGTTTCTACGTCTCATGACCCGCTGGTGTCGGGACGGCGTCTTCGTGGGTGGCGGACGACAGGCGAAGCCTGGAGTCAAACTCTCCCGCTCGGCGTTCAGAGGCCTGAAAGACGAAGGCATCCAGGGCATTCTTGCGAGGTGGGAGTTCAAGCACCCAGAAAGGATTGGCAATGAGTGCGACATAGGCCGTACCTGAAAAAAGGCCGAGCAGTCGGTCGCGCTCCCCTCCTCGAAACTGTGACGGGAGTGGCTGAATCTGCGCTCGTTCGACGTCGATAAGGCCCAAGACCCCATTCACCATAAACGATCGAGAGCGCAGCTCATTGCCGTATAAAATGATCCGGGTCTCGGCCGTTACCATTTGAGCGCCGATGGTGAGCCGGCCGGCGAGATCAGTCCGCTCGTAGGAGGAGTTCGCCCAGGTGACACGTCCACCAGATCCCGCTTCGGCAGGCGTGATGATGCCACGAACCCAGTGAGCAGGAAAGGCGACATGCGTGGGCCCGATGAGCGCTACCAAACACCTGACCGTCTGTCCACCCGACGCAGCTGCAGTCTTATGTCCCCGGAGACCCATGATTGACCTTTATTCTGCCAGTGAAACAGCGAATAGACAAAACGTTCCTATTTTCTCACTGCGGCTTCACGGCCCGTCCATCTCTGAACTTCCTGAATCAAGGCCCGTTCTTCAACCGGTTTGGCAATGTAGCCAGACGCGCCCACACTGACGGCCATCTGGCGATGTTTCTCTCCGGCCCGCGTAGTCATCACGAGAATCGGGGTCGCGTGCGTCTGAGGCCTCGCGCGAAGCGCTTGAATCACTTCATACCCATTCAATTTCGGCATTTCGAGATCGGTGATAATGAGCTGGTAGTTCTGCATCAATGCTTTGCGGCATCCCTCCTCCCCGTCCGTTGCCGTTTCGACGGTATACCCGGCCGCTTCAAGCATGCGTCCAACGAATTTTCTGATACTGAGCGAGTCGTCGATCAACAACAGCGGCAGGCGTCTGTCCGAAGGCTGTGCTGGGATAGCCTGCACCGGTTCGTCGAGCGTCGGCGACGCGGGACCGCTCTGCCCGGTCGGCATGGCTTCATGGTGTTCACGCGTCGTCAACCGACTGACATCCAGCACCAGCACGATGCGTCCTTCGGGATCGATGGTGGCCCCCCCGAACACCGAACGCTCAAACGGCTTCAACGCCCCTAACGACTTGATGACAATTTCTTGCCGGCCCAGCAACTCATCGACGGCGCAGCCGAGCGCCCCGGTCGATGTCCGCACGACCACCACGGGCTTGGAACCATCAATGGTGCCTGATTCCCGACGAATGAGACTCCCGAGGGGAAACACCTCGATGGCCTCGTCGCCGATCTGCATCACCGAGCGATCACCCATCTGCTGGATCGTAGACGCGGTCGACATCGTGACTTCACGCACACTCGGCAGGGGGATCGCATACCGATCCTTCTCGACCCGGACGAGCAAGGCGGTCGCGATCAAGAGGGTGAGCGGCAGATGCATCGTAAACTTGGTCCCCTGCCCGCGTACCGATTCCACTTCGATGTGACCGTTCATCGTCTCGATGACACGCTTGACCACATCCATTCCGACTCCCCGACCCGCTTGATCGCCGACAGTATCCGCGGTGGAGAATCCAGGCAGAAAAATAAATTTGATGACTTCGCTCTCAGGCAATGATTCCGCGACATCCGGCCTCACGAGTCCCAGCTTGACGGCTTTCACCTTGATCTTCGTGATGTCGAGACCCGCGCCATCGTCCTCAACTTCGATGAGCACCGAGTTTCCTCGATGAGCCGCATGAAGATAAATCGTGCCGACCGCCGGCTTGCCTTGCCGGAGGCGAGCGCCAGCGGGCTCAATCCCATGGTAGACCGCATTCCTTACCAGGTGAACAAGTGGGTCGACGAGACGCTCGACGACGCCGGTGTCGATTTCGGTATGTTCACCGGATGTGACCAGGTTGACTTCCTTGCCCGTGGCGCGCGCCATCTCACGCGCTGCACGGCGGAACCGCGTAAACGGCGTCCCAATCGGCACCATTCGAGCGCGAGCGATTTCGTCACGCATACCCAGTGTCAACTGCTGTAACTGGCCCATGTCGTCCTGAGCACGGTGGATCGATCCAGTCAACTGCGACATGGATTCGGTGATATCTGCAGTCACCTCGCTGATGCGCCGAGCCAAGATGTTGAAGTCGTCGTACTTGTCGAACTCCAAACTTCCGAAATCACTGACCCCAGGAAGGGATTGTGGCACCTCTTCGCCTTGTGACGTGGGCGACGGCTGAAATGAGAAGGTGTGCTTGTCCTCGAACGTTCGAACCGCGTCGATCAACCGGCTCTTGTTGGCCACTACTTGCGAGGCCAGTTGATCCAACGTCCTCAGTCGCTGCTCGAGGCGTCCACGGTCGATGACCAATTCGCCGACCAGATTCAGGAGACGCTCCAAGCGATCACGGCTGACCCGGATCACCTCCCGCTCTTCACCGGTTTTGCCGTCCATGCCTTTCGCCGACTCGATGCCGACGGTTTCGCTCAGGTCTTCTGTGGAGGCAGCCTCGGACGCCAACGGCACAGTCTGTTGTGTTTCGTCAGCTGCTGGGTGGGTTTGGCCCAGCTGCTTCAACTCCTGTAGTGATGCGGCAAATCGTTGTCGCGTGCGCCCCAGTATTGATGGATCGCGTCGCATCAGGGCACGAATGACATCGATCGCACGCAACAGCAAATCCGTGTGACCGGGCAGAACCTGAAGGTGTCCCTCACGGACAGCCCCCATGAAGTCTTCGATGTGGTGCGTCAGATCCCCGATCGCCTGGAATCCCACGGTATAAGCCGACCCTTTGAGTGTATGGGCCGTGCGGAACAGTTGATGGATCGTCTCTGGATTGGCCGCGTCCTTATCCACGCGCAACAGATCGGCCTCTAGATTCTCCACATACTCCTGGGCTTCCGGCGCGAAATACGACATCACTTCGGGATCAAGGTTTGGAATCAGATAGTCTTCCGTGAGCACGCTTGAGTGGGTCGCGCTCACAGGTTGAACGGTTGTGGTGGCGACGGACGTGGCGGGTGGCATCACCTCTTGCACCGGTGTCGCCTCAAGGTGATCGGACGCAGGTGCTGCGGCCGGGGCTTGACCCACGCCTTCCTCCAACTCCCAAAGCAATGTCTTGATGCGAGGAACCTCCTGCTGTAAGCGAGGTCCCAATTGCGCGTCTCGCGCCATAAGGGAGCGGATCACCTCAACAGCATGCCGGATCACGGTGATCCAATGTGGAGCGATGGCCGCACGTCCTTCCCGAACGGCGATCATGCAGGCTTCGATCGGATGGGCGATATCTCCAACTACCTGAAACCCGACGGTATAGGCCGACCCCTTCAGGGTGTGAGCGACCCGATACAATTGGTGAATCGTCTCGGGATCCTGCGAGTCGGCTTCCAACCGCTGCAGAAGTGTCTGAATGGTGTCGAGATACTCTTCGGCTTCCGGGGAAAAGTAGGAGAGGACTTCCTCGTCGACACCGGGAATCAGGTAGTCTTCCGCCGGTCTATCCGAGGTTTCACCAGAGTCGGCAGAGACCTCGGCCGAACCAGCCGGCACCACCTCACCACATCGTCGGACGAAATTCTCGACAACGGATGGGTCCTCGCCTCCGCCGCGTCCAATCTGCTCCACCTGACTCCGAAAGGAGGCCACGATGTCCCGAATCAATTGAAGGACGACGAGCCATCGTTCGGAAGGAATCTCCTGAACCTGTTCCAGTGTTTCTTCGAGCAACGCCCCAAGTTGGCCGAGGCCCGAAAATCCATACAACAGCGCCGCGCCCTTCAACTTGTGGCCGACCGTATGAAACTCGGCCACTTCGCCTGGTTCCGGATACGCCTTCCCCTCGGGATGCAACGCCTTCCAGAACCGCGCCATGTCGTCGCCGGCCTCGGCAACGAAAATGTCCAGCAACTGGTCGCGATCAAAATCAGAGGTCATTGACCCACACAACATCCGAGCGGATACACATTACCGCTCTTCAAGAGTTCCTCTACGCGAGTTTGAACTGGGCGACTGATGAGTTGAGGCCTTCGGCTAATTTTGCCATGTCCTCGATCGTGAGCCGTGTTGAGTCCGTTTGCTTCTGCGTCGCCACGGCGCCGCCGGTGAACTCCTTAATGGCTCGACCGACTTTTTCCGTCGACGCGGTCTGTTCCGACGCCGCGCTCGCGATGTTCTGGGCCAACTCGGACGACCGCTTGGCAATGTCCGAAATTTCAGCGAACACGTCACCGGTTCGGAGAGCCGAGGCGGACCCGGCTTCCACCGCCTGCGTTTCATGTTCCATGGCGACCACCGCGTCCTGCGTTTCCGTTTGAATCACTTTCACGAGGTCGGCGATTTCACGCGTGGCCTGTGTGGAACTTTCCGCCAGCTTTCGGACCTGGTCGGCGACGACGGCGAATCGCGCACCGGCCTCTCCGGCGCCGGCCGCCTCGATGGCGGCGTTGAGCGCCAGCAAGTTCGTTTGATTGGCGATATCCCGAATCGTCGACACGATCTGGGAAATTTCGAGTGAACGATCGCCGAGACCCTTCACCTGCTTGGACATGCGTTGCACGGCGGACCGAATGCTCTGCATGTCCCGCACAGTTTCTTGCACCGCGACGTTGCCTCGTTCCGTCGCCGAAAGCACCTGCTTGGCGGAGTCGGAAGACGCACCGGCGGTGGTCGCCACTTGACGCATACCGGCCGCCAGCTGTTCAACGGCGCCCAGGGTACGCACGGATTCTTCCGCCTGCGTCCGGGCGGTTCCGGACATCTGACCGGCTGAATCCCGCAGGGTACCGGCTGACTTGTTCACACGGTCGGCTGCTTCACGCACCTGCTTCAACAATTGTCCGAACCGCGCGATCATGAGGTTGAACCCGTCCGCAAGGTTACCGAACATGTCCGCCGTCACTTCACCTCGCTTGGTCAGGTCTCCTTTACCGACCTCGGAGACGAGCACAAGAAACTGCATGAGGCGTTTCTGCATGGTGTCGCGTTCTTCCTCGGTAGACACGAGAGTCGTAATACGGTCGAGCATGGAGTTGAACGCCGTCGCCATCTGGCCCAACTCATCGTGCGACTGAATTTTCGCGCGAGCTTGAAGATTGCCGCCGGCGGCCTGGGTCGCGACGTTGGCGATGTGCGTGATACCACGTGACAGGAAGGTCGCAAGGACGTATCCGACAAAAATTCCGAGCGCTACGGCCACCAGACCGCCGACGACCAGAATGAACGTACCGGTGGAGGCCAGGGTCTGCGCGTCGTCGTTGAGATCCTTAGCGACCGCTTCAATGCTGGTGACCTGTTCATTGTGGCGCTTTACGGCATTTTCGAATGACGGCGTCAGGTTGACGGTTAAGGCCAAGACGCCAAGAGCCCGCATTTGTTCGGCCTGTCCAGAGGTCAATTTGGTTCGGTCGAAGCTGTCCGCCATGGCGCTCAAGGCACCGTCTGAGTCTTGGAAGTATTTCTTCAGGGCCGGCTCAAACAGCGCCAGGTCCCTCATTTCATCACGGCCGGAACGCGACGAGCGCAAGGTTGTACCCTTGTAGTTAGCCAATGCTTTCTCGACCTCTGCCTTCAGAGGGAGGAGCCTGGTCGCCTCCTGGGCGAAGTCGGCTTGCTTGGTTGCCACCGCGACATCCAGCAAGATCTGGTGATGTTTGGTCAACGCAGTTCCCATCTGAGCAAATTCGGCCAGCGGCACGGTATAGTCGGCATACACCGTTTGTGACTGACTACTGAGCTGGCGCAGGGTGAACACACCGACACTGGCCATGATCATGATGATGAAACTGACGAGACCGAAACTGACCAGCAGTTTCGACTGGGTCTTCATATCTTGGAATCGATTCTTGACGCCTTGCCCGATCATGGTGCACTCCTCCTTGTTCGCTGCTTCCCTCAACGTTCGGCGACCGGTCGCACAATCTCCGGCGACGCACGCCCGCGAAGATTCAAGCCACTGCCTTTTACGCTGCCGACAATGCGGTACTGCCTCCATCGACCTGGGCAAAAACTTGCGGAACCTCCAGAACTCCTCCCAGACGCTTGTCCAGGCGAAGAACGGCCGACACACAGGGGCGCGCGCCGGCCGGTCCGGCTTGCATGGCCGGCAGCAGGTGCTCGCGAGAGACGGTGTGAATCTCGGGAACGTGGTCGACAAGTACGCCGATCTGTCTTGGGCCCTGACGAATCACGACCGCGAACGGAAGCGCGGCATTGTTCATCGTCAGGCCGAGCATTCCGCGCAGATCGATCAGAGAAATGACCGTACCTCGAAGATTGGTCACCCCCGTCAGCAGACTGGGCATGCCAGGAACGACGGTCACGGATTCCACCTCGAATACTTCGCTGACATGACGGAGATCGATGGCGAACGGTTCCCCACCCAGCGTCAACACACACATCCGCAGGGTTCCGTCGGTCGTCGCAGCGGAGAATCTCGATGGACGAGAGGATCCGTGAGCCGGGGATGATTCGAGCGTTTGAGAATGGGTCGTCGGGACGTCACTCATGGGTTAGTTCAGCGCCCGTTTCACGGCTGCAACCAAATCTTCTGCTTTAAACGGCTTCACGACGTAGCCGTTCGCGCCTTGCTGCTGGCCCCAAAACTTGTCGCTTTCCTGCCCCTTCGAAGTACAGAGCACAATCGGAATGCCCTTGAAACGGTCGTCGCTCTTGAGGTCACGGCAGGTCTGGAACCCGTTGCGCCCAGGCATCACGACATCGAGCACGATCAGATCCGGCTTGTCGACCGCCAGTTTATCTTCGAGTTTGTCCGTGTTGGGATACGACACGACCGTATGATTGGCGGATTTGAGATATCCTTCGATCAACTGCAGCTCGGCATAGGAATCATCGACGACAACAATCTTGCTCATGAATGCATCCTCCCCTTCAACCCAGGTAAATGTGCGAGGTGTAGATACTGTCGAATTAGGTGATGACGGTTACCGCATGGGAATCACGATGCTGATGGCGCCCGCCAAGTCGCCCTCATGCCACCCTTCTTTCTTCGCGCCCGTGATGTCGCGCTCTCCTTTGGGGCTTCCGTGGCACCCCAGGCAGGTAGCCGCGGCATACTCAGGATCCATCATCCGCAGCACCGGCTTCCCGTCGAGCATCGTGGCTTTGCTATAGGGCTGTCCCTTGGGATGGCGCGTGTCGGCAAAAATCCGGAGCACTTCCGACTCGAAATCATCCGGCCGGTTGCCAGGGAACCGATAATCTGCGCTCGTTAACTTTACGCGAATCCCGGTTTTGCGATAGAAGCGATCTCCTGCCTTGCGGGCAAAGACGGCGGGAATCACGCCTTTGAATCCGACTCCCTGCTTATTGATGACCGGCTGGGCCTCGTCGATCACTTCCTTCTCCGATTCGACCATGGCGAGAAAGAGCGGAGCTTGTGGAGTGCTATTAGGACGGCTCAGATCGATTTTCGTCGCCTTGCGAAACCGTTCGATCACTTGATTGGCGACATAGTCGCCTGTAAAACCTTTATCGCCTTTGCCGGCGTCATTGATCGTTGCTTGGTGTTCAGAGATGAGACCACGCCCCACCTGCACGAGCTTGATGAGCAGCTCTGCCGTTTCCACCTCGGTATTGGCGGGTGCGGGACCGGCCGCACCCACACAGGTCAACATCAGTGCAACCACTACGGATTTCTTGATGAAATTGTTCGCCATGCCTCCTCCTCCTGCCTGTTTCTGGTCGCCCTGACGGGGATGTATGCCCCTGACACTCAGATGACTCTCTGACAAAGATAGCGCAAAATTCTTCGTTGACAATTTCAATGACACAGCGCGTCTGCTCAATGACGATTTAGCCTCGGCCTGCTTGTGCACGATCGGTGCCAAACAAAATCAATTACTTAGGATCGATATGAGGAACGAGGGCAGAATGAATGAAGTCTGTGATTTCGTGGATGATTAGGTGTGGACTATCAACTATACCCACTATGCTCAGATAGGCTGAGAGGGCCGCGCTATTGTTCAAGATTTCGGCAGACGCGCCAAAGTTTAGTCGTTTTTGAGGCCAACTGTCAGAGCGGCATCAGGGGATCTCGTCGAAAAACTCGATAATTGCCTATGCCCTCCCCTTCTTTCCCACCAGGTCCCAGATCAGGCCCAGGTCAAGATGCTGTTCGACATAGTCAGCCCATCGATCCAGCGCGTCCCGCCGCTTGTCGTTCACCAGCTGTGAGAGCGTAAGATCGAGAGCGGGAAGTCCCTTGCGGGTACGTAACCTGTTCAGCCAGGCGCGACGAAACGACGGCTGATCGAACAGACCATGAATGTAGGTCCCCCAGACCAAGCCGTCGTCGCGCACCGCGCCATCCAAACACTCGTCGTCTTGTCCGGTCTTTTCGCCGGGACGCTCGGATACTTCTTTTGCATCGTGAAGTAGAAAGCAAGGCCGGTGCTCATGGCGATTCGTCCGCCCCATGTGGATCAGATAACCCTGAACCGGCGGCGCATCCTGGTCACTGAGGTGTAAGGGACGCGCCGCGACTTGCTCGGTAATTTTGTCCCGTTTCAACAGGGTGGTGAGGTGTAGAAATCCAAAACCCTCTCCCGTCCCTCCAGATTCCAGGCCATCGGGGTCGGCGATCTGTCGCCCCAACATTTGGTATCCTCCGCAGATGCCGACCAATTCTCCCCCGCGTTGAATGTGACCTTGTAAAAGCGGTTCAAACCCATTCTCGCGTAGATAGCCGAGGTCCGCCAGCGTCGCCTTCGTACCGGGAATCAGGATGACATCGGCGCCGGCTGCCTCCTCGGGGACAGCCACATAATGCAACAGCACATCCGACTCTTCGGTCAGCGCGTTGAAATCGGTGAAGTTGCTCATGTGCGGCACGAGCAGGACGGCAATATTGATGCGGTCCGCTGCAAAAGGAATCTGCCGCCGCAGGTCCACATCGAGGCTGTCCTCCTGATCGAGGGCGAGGTCCCGCAGAAACGGCAGCACACCCAGGACAGGAATCCCCGTCCGCTCCGTGAGAAAACGAATTCCATCGGCGAAAAGTGCCACGTCCCCTCGAAACTTGTTGATAACGATGCCGCATACCCGTGCGCGTTCCTCTGGTGCGATGAGGTCGAGCGTCCCGATGATTTGAGCGAACACGCCCCCACGATCAATGTCTCCCACCAACACAACCTGGGCATCGGCCATTTCGACGACCGGCCAATTCACCAGATCGCGATCGCGAAGGTTGACCTCCGCCGCGCTGCCGGCGCCTTCGATGACGATGACCTCATACTGCGACGCCAGGCGCGCGTAGCTCTCTCGCACCGCGCGAAACAAATCGGAATCTTGGGTCCGGGCGAAATAGGCTTGGGCATCGAGCGTGGCAAAGACTCGCCCCTGCACAATGACTTGGGACCGGGAATTGGATTCCGGTTTGAGCAAAATGGGATTCATATCCACATGGGGTGGAATCCCACAGGCTTCGGCTTGCAGGGCTTGGGCGCGCCCGATCTCACCGCCCTCCGGCGTGACGAAGGAGTTCAATGACATATTCTGGGCTTTGAAGGGGGCGACTCGAAAGCCGGCCCGACGCAAGAGCCGGCATAATCCTGACGTAATCATGCTCTTCCCGACGTCGGAGCCGGTTCCTAAAACCGCGATCGCATTGGCACGAGCAGGATGTGGCATGGGCTGTCGCCAGACAGTGAGAATGGTTTACGGTCGGCGTTGCGCGGCCCACTGCGTCGCGCGCGCCAGGCCTTGCGTGAGGCAATCGGCGGTGACCCGCCCAATCATGGATCCGATATCGGTGTGGGTGCCGGCGTAGGGGTGCCATGGTCCGTCGCCCCGCAGAGCGCAAGCAATGACCACGGCATCCGTTCCCGTTCCCGTTGCGCCGGGACGACCAGTCCAGCTGGGAACGGCATGGTCACGTAGCACCCCGGTCTTGCTCTCCGTCGCAACCTGGACGGCACAGACCAAGGCAGGAACAGTCAGACAGGCATTCGTAATCAGAATGAGATTGATCGTACCAGCCGCACGATCAACGCTCTCGCCTTGCGCGCGCCGAGGCGGCTCACCGGCCCGCACGGCGTTGGTCACACCGACCGTGGCAAAACATTCGACCCAGATTTCATTCTGTCCCTCGCGGCCGGTCACTACCTGTTTCATCGGAACGGCCGTCATGAGACCGACACAGTCTCGGTCCACACCGTGCGCCTCCGCAACCCCTCGAAGATAACGGGCCGGGTCGCCCCAGTGCCGTTCCTTGAAGTTCCGCCCCGAGACCTGAGTCCGAATAGGGTCGGCCGGAACTTGATGATTCAAAATATAGCGGGTCGTTCGAAGCCCTCCTCCTCCTGGGGCGGAAGATAAGACGCGCATGCGAGTCCCAAGATCGACGATGAGCGTGCCTTCGGCGATGCGATAACGAGTCGAGAGGTGATCGGAAAGAGGCGCCTTCATGAGCCACCACCACGAATGACGGCGGTCAAAGCATACAGAAGACGGTCATTGTCGGCCCTCGTTCGAACAGCCACCCGCACCGAACGGGCAACCAATCCAGGCACCTGCGAGCAATCCCGAATCAAGATGCCCCGCCGACGAAGGGCGGCCACCGTCTCCGCCATCTTCTGCCCGACCGGTAATTCCATCAGGATGAAATTTGCGGCAGAGGGGAACACTGAACAACCCGGCAGCCGAGTGAGTGCCCTCAGCAGCCTCGCTCGCTCTCGGTCCATGAATCGGAGGCTCCGCCGGGCATGCCGCACATCGTGCAAAGCGGCCTCAGCAGCTCGCTGAGCCAGCATGTTCACGGACCAAGGAGGTTGGTGCGCCGCGATTTGTTCGATGACGTGCGAATTCGCCACCACATACCCCACGCGAAGTCCGGGCAGCCCATAGAATTTCGTAAAGCTGCGCAGCACGATCGTGCGCGCCGGAAGAGCCTGTGACAGAATCGACGCATCACCACAATACTCGGCAAAGGTTTCATCCACGAGAAACCAGAGCCGGCGACGCGCCGCCTCACGCGCCAGCCTCCTCACTACTGCGGCATCGCAGGCGTAGCCGGTAGGACTATTGGGATTACATAGGAGGACCGCATCGATGGGAGGACGGTCCACACCTGTCTGCCCAATTCCATGAGCGGGAGCAAAGACCTGCTCAAGCGGCGGACGATAGCCTTCGGCGCGATCCGCCATCACCATGCTGACATGTCCCCCGCATTGCTTCATCGCCGCGGCATATTCTGAAAACGTCGGACCGACTACCAGAAGGTGCCGAATCTGCAAGGCCCTGGGCAGCAGATGAATCAACTCGGTAGAGCCGTTTCCGATAAGAAACTCCTCGGCTGGGCGCTGCCAATGGATGGCCAGCGCCTGACGCAGATCCCAGCAGGTCGGATCTGGATAGTGCTGGAGCAGTTCTCCTGCGTCAGCGATCGTCCGCAACGCGGCGGGCGAAGGTCCCAATGGATTGATGCTGGCGCTGAAATCCAGGAGGCGATGGAGTCCTCGCCTCAGCTCGCGAGCCGCAGCATACACATCCCCGCCGTGACCGATGCCCGTCATGAGACCCACAATGAGAGCAAGGCAAGGAAGAGACCCAGTCCCCAGGTTGCCACCATGATACGCGTAGCTTGTGCGATATGGGCTGGGGTCAGAGTGACTGTACCGTCGCCGATCAGCAGGCGATCGTGAGGCACCCCGTCATAATAATTCCGGCCGCCGAGTTGCACACCCAACGCGCCGGCCATGGCGGCTTCCGGTCTCCCGCTGTTCGGACTGGCATGCTTGTCCCCGTCTCGATGCAGGATGTACCAGCTGGCTCGGACGCGATGCCATTGCCCGGTTGCCAAGCCCGCCGCCAGCGCGATGAAGCTGCCGGTCAGCCGAGCAGGAATCCAATTCATCACATCGTCGAGCCGCGCGGAGGCCCAGCCGAAATATTCGTAGCGGGCATCGCGGTGGCCGACCATCGAGTCGAGCGTATTGATCGCCTTGTAGGCCAATGCCAGCGGCGCGCCTCCCAGGGTCAGATATACGAGAGGCGCGATAATGCCGTCCGACGAGCTTTCTGCAATCGTCTCCACAGTCGCACGCACGATTTCAGGCTCCGCCAGGGTGGCACTGTCGCGGCCTACGATCATGGCAACTGCCTCACGAGCTCCGGCGAGGTTTCCACGCTCCAATTCGCGGCTGACTGCCTGGACATGGTCGAAGAGATCACGCCCCGCGAGTGTCGTGTAGGCCAATCCGATTCCGACTGCCTGTCCCAGCACAGGCGAGAACGAGGCCGCCCGTGCGATGACGAAGGTCGCAGCAGCATAGACCCCCGCCGGCAGTCCTATGGCAAGGCAGATACCGGCAATTCGAAGGGCCTGATCGGTCCGGCACAGGTTTCTGATTCGATCGTCGAACCAAGCAATGACCACACCCATCCCCCTGACCGGGTGAGGAAACCAGCGGGGATCTCCCACCGCCGCGTCCAGCGCCGCCGCCAGCAACAGATCGCCGCCGGTCATCGTCCGATCACCAATGCCGGAACCAGCAGCAAGAAGAGGATCTCGATCAACTCATTCGTAGCGCCGAGCATGTCTCCGGTCACTCCCCCGAACCATTCACGGCAGCCGCTTCGCACCAGGACAACCAACGCCAAACCCGCGCCCATGGTCGCAAGCGCCGCGAGGGGGCCCAATCCTGCCGCCAGCGCCAAGGCCAGGACGAGGCTCGACACCAGCACATGGTGCAAGGACAAATGTGCCAGGAACGGCGCGGCAAGTCCGCCCTCGCTCCTCGCATAGGGAGAAGACCAGGCGACGGTCACCATCGCCCAGCGGCCAAGCGCCGGCATACAGACCAGGACGGGAAGACGCAACGACGGGGGAAGGGCGAGCAACCCGGCGTAACGCAGCAACAAAGATAGAAACAATCCTGTAGCTCCGATCGCGCCGACCCGCGGATCACGCATGATTGGCAACCGGTCTGCTGCCGTGCGACCGCCGGCCAATCCATCCAAGGTGTCTGCCAGTCCGTCTTGATGCAAACCGCGCGTCAGGACCACCAGCAGCACGATCAGCAGCACATTCACGACTTCGGCCGTCAGAAACCAACGCAATCCGTTGTCGGCCAGCGCGAGCAGACCGCCGATCATGAGGCCGACCGTGGAATACCAGGCCATCGACGCAGCCAACTCGCTGGCCGTCGGTTCATGATGACTCCGGCTGATGGGGATCGCCGTCAGAAAATGCCAGGCGAAGACAAAGGGCCTGGTCATGGTGGCAATATCAGTCACGTTCCGACACACCCGCTTCATCGAAGGTCGCCATCTCGGTGAGAATCTTGATCGACGCCTGCACGATGCTCATGCCCAGACAAGCGCCCGTCCCTTCCCCGAGCCGGAGATCGAGATCGAAAAGGGGTTTCAGGTCCAGATGATCCAGGATGGCTTGATGACCCCGTTCCACCGATCGATGCGACGCAATCACATAGTCCCGGCACCGTGGCTGCAATCCCACCGCGATCAATGCCGCAGCGCCCGCAATGAACCCATCCAAGACCACCGGCACCCGGGTCGCCGCAGCGCCGAGTATGAGCCCGGCCAAACCGCCGATCTCTAGACCGCCGACCTTGGCCAGCACATCAAGCGCATCGGCCTGGTTCGGGCGATGTCGATCGAGCGCCTGCTGAATGATCGCCACTTTGTGGGCGTGGGCCGCCTCGTCGATCCCGGTTCCGCGGCCGGTCACCTCGGCCACAGACCGACCGGTCATCACCGCCGTGATCGCCGCACTCGGCGTGGTGTTGCCGATGCCCATATCACCGGTCCCGATCAGGCCGATGCCTTCGCGCGCGGCCTCGGTGGCCAAGTCGACGCCGACCTGCAGGGCTTCCATGGCCTGCTCACGACTCATCGCCGCTTCCACCAGCAAATTCTTCGTCCCCGCCATGACCTTCTTCTGAATGAGTCCCGGCACAGGGCCGAATTCATACGCCACGCCGATATCCACGACCCGCACCTCAACCCCGACATGACGCGCGAGCACATTCACGCCGGCGCCACCGCGGAGAAAGTTCAGCACCATTTGCGGCGTGACCTCGCGCGGGTAGGCGCTCACCCCTTCTGTGGCCACCCCATGGTCGGCCGCGAAGGTGAACACGACCCCGCGCGGCACGTTCGGTTTCACCTCGCCCGTGATGGTGGCATAACGCACGGCGGTTTCTTCCAGCCGTCCAAGACTCCCCAAGGGTTTGGTCAACCGGTCAAGGCGAGCCTGGGTCCGCGCCGCTATTTCACGATCGACCGGCTGAATACGCGCCAACACCTCATCGAGCATCATCAAGATTCTCCCATTTCATTTGAGTCTGAGCGATTGGCCACTGATGACAACATAGACCTCGTCTGCCGCCTCGGCGATCTGCTGATTGACTCGCCCGGCGACATCGCGAAAGGCGCGCGCGCTGCGGCTGGTCGGTACCAGACCGAATCCCAATTCGTTACTCACCAGCACCACCTTGGCCGGAACGGCGCGAATGGCCTCCAGCACATCATCGACCCGCCCGACCACGTCCGCACCGGCGATACGACGCCCGTACACATTGCTCAACCAGAGCGTCAGGCAATCCACGACGATCGTGCGATAGGCCTTGCCATCCGATCGAAACCAAGCCGCCAGGTCACGCGGCACTTCTGCCGTCATCCAATCCGCGGACCGCGTCGCGCGATGCCGCGCAATCCGCGCCGCCATCTCACGATCCAACGCCTGCCCCGTCGCCACAAAAACCTTCGGTCCGGTCCGGCCCGCTCGATCGAGCGCCGCCTGACTTTTTCCGGATGCAGCTCCCCCCACAACCAGAATGAGCCGCGATCGCCTGCTCACGTTCCGTTTCATACATTCATTCGGCGGACGTGCCGGATTCGCGTTGCCACAGAAATTCCGGTTCGCCCTGCGTCTTCGCCACCCATCGAGCCAAGACGAACAGCGCATCGCTCAGACGGTTTAAGTATTTGTTGAGCTCGGCTGCCACCGTTTCCTCGCGCGCCAACCGAATGCAGATCCGCTCGGCGCGGCGGCAAATCGTTCTCGCTTGGTGGAGCGTCGCCGAGACCTTGCCCCCGCCTGGGAGGATGAATTCCTTGAGCGGCGCCAGATCTTCCTGGCAGCGATCGATCATCCGCTCAAGCCTCGTCACATCTTTCGCCGTGACCGTCGGCATATTGGCAAACGTTTGGCCCGGGGCCGTGGCGAGAATGCTGCCGACATCGAACAACTTGTTCTGAACCCAGCGCAGGTCCTCTTCCACTTGCGTCGAGGCGGCAGACTTCGTGGCGGCTTCGGCGTTCATCGCTCGTACCAACCCGACGGACGCATTCAATTCATCGACCGTCCCGTAGGCTTCGACGCGCAGGCAGTCTTTCCAGACCTGTTGCCCTCCGGCTAACCTCGTTTGGCCTGCGTCGCCCGTTCTCGTATAGACTTTGGTGATCCGCATCCCTTTTTCCTCCCACTCTCCTGCATCCTGTTTCCCCATGCCTCGTAGTGCACCAGTTCCTGCACCGGAAGTCTGATCCTCCAGCCCGCGGTTTCAAGATCGGGCTTCGCCGCAAACTCCGATACGTAACCGAGACAGAGGTAGGCCAGCACTTTGACCGGCCTCGGAACACCGAGCACCTGCTTCAGCGCGGCATGATTCAAAATACTCACCCACCCGACCCCGATCCCTTCGGCGCGCGCCGCCAACCAGAGATTCTGAATGGCGCAGCAGGTGCTATACAGATCGGTATCCCGTGCCGTCGAACGTCCGAGGACATGAGGACCGCCTCGTTGCCGGCTGCAGGTCACACAGAGATTGACCGAAGATTCTTCAATGCCTTCCAGTTTGAGACTGCGATACAGTTCCGCGCGGGGTTTCTTGTAGCGCAGGGCCGCGGTCTTATTTGTCTTGTCAAAGAGCTGCTTGACCGCCCGCTTCGTCTCACGCGCACGAACAACGACAAAATCCCAAGGCTGCATGAACCCCACCGACCCGGCATGGTGCGCCGCGTTCAGCAGTCGCGCGAGGACCTCATCGGGAATCGGCGTCGGCAGAAAATTTCGACGGACATCCCGGCGCTCGAAAATAGCGCGATAGACCGCCTCACGCTCGACTTCGGAAAACGGTTGGTGAGGATCCATGGCTGTTCGAGCCAGCCGCTCCCGTTCGTCACGTGCCATGAGGGTCGCCATTCAAAGCCTCTGGTCCAAGTGCTCCGTCCGCTACCTGTTGCAGGCAGGTGGGGCAGAGACAATCCTTGAAACGCGCAGCAATCCAGTCCATCTGCTCTTCGGTAATACCGATCTTCCCGCACCAGCATTGATAGCCGCCACAGGAAAATGGCTGTCGACAGTGCTCACAGGTCTTGGTCACCGGCCCTCTCAAAATTCCACTCCCGCCTGCGCCTTGATACCCCTTCGAAACGGATGCTTGACCTGTTTCATCTCGGTCACCAGATCTGCGGCTTCGATCAGTTCAGGAGGAGCGCCGCGACCGGTGATCACCACATGTAGCATCGGCGGCCGCTCCTGTAGGCATGGCAAGACCTTGTTCACGTCCACATACCCCTGTTGGAGCGCAATGTTGAACTCGTCCAGAATCACCATCGCATAGGAGGGATCACCCATGAACTCGCAGGTCTTCTGCCAGGCTGCCTGCGCAAATCCTGTATCCCGCTCCCGATCCTGCGTCTCCCAGGTATACCCTTCGCCCATGCGGAGAAACGTCACGCGGTCACCGAACGACTTCAGCACCCGCTCCTCAGCCGTGTCGATGGCGCCTTTGATGAACTGCACGATCGCCACTTTCATGCCGTGGCCGAGACAGCGAAGCGCCATGCCGAGTGCGGCAGTTGTTTTCCCCTTGCCCGCACCGGTGTACACGATCAGCAGACCCTTCTCTTCCTGGGCTGCCTCGATCCGCCGATCGACAGAGGCTTTCAATCGTTGCATCCTCGCTTGATGGTCGCTCTGATCCGTCATCTCACGCCTTTCCGACAGAAGTCCTACGCGTTCGTGATCCATGCGCAGCGGTGACCAATGTCGAGACCGCCTCAGGTCGACTCCCGAAGTGCAGGTGACTGTAGAGCGCGATGGTATTCCCCACCATCAACCCATCCTGACCGATCGACCTACCTTCTGCATCCGACAGGGTGCAGGCATAGTGCAAGGTGTCCTTCGGCTCCAGCATGGAATAATGGAACTCATGCCCTCGCAGCGACGTGCCTGGCTGTCCGAGGAGGCAGGGCTGAGTGACCGCGGCCGTTCGGTAGCCCAGGGTGAGACCGGCTTTGCGCATGACCGCTTCAGCCGGAAACACCCCGACCATCTCGTGCCGCCGGCCGTCACAGTCGCGAATCGCCTGTGTCAGGTACATCAGCCCACCACATTCGGCATAGATCGCGCCCTCTCGCTCCGCATACTGTCGAACAGCCGTGCGCATCGCCACATTTCCAGCCAGCGCGTCACCATGAAGTTCCGGGTATCCTCCGCCGAAATAGAGCAGATCAACCTCCGGCAACTCGGCATCGTACAAGGGTGAAAACCTCACGATCTCCGCCCCCGCCGCTTCCAGCAAGTCCAGATTGTCCTGATAGTAAAAGCAGAAGGCCGCATCATAGGCGACGCCGATGCGAACCTGCGACAGCTGCCCCCCTGTGACAGGCGCTGTGAAGTCGACTACAAAATCACCCGCCGATCTGGCCAAGGCTTCCACCCGATCAAGATCGACCGTCTCTGCGGCGGATCGAGCCAGCCGGTCATAGAGATCAGTCTGGCCTTGTTCAATCGCAGTCCTGAGACCGAGATGCCGATCCGGAATCGTCACGGATGCATCGGGCCGTACATAACCGACGACCATGAGATCTGTCTCCGCCTCCACGGCGTCACGCAACAATCGGAAATGCCCTTCACTCTGCACTCGATTGAACAGCACGGCCTGCACTGACAACCCAGGATCGAACCTCGCATAACCCGACGCCATGGCCGCAGCCGAGCGGGCCATCGCGCTGCCATCGATCACCAGAAGAACCGGTGCGTTCAGCTGCTTCGCCAATTCGGCCGTGCTGCCCTTTTCATGCAGCGGCGAACTGCCGTCGAAGAGCCCCATCATCCCTTCGATGATCGACAGGTCCGCGTCAGCAGAGGCGCGCGAAAAGATGCTGCGGTTGACGGCTTCCCCCAACATCCAGCCGTCCAGGTTGCGCGAGGGCCGACCGGTGACGGCCTGGTGGTGTCCGGGGTCGATAAAGTCCGGCCCGACCTTGAATGGTTGGACCAGACGCCCCTTGGCCTTCAACGCCGCCATGAGCGCCAAGGTCACCGTCGTCTTGCCGGCACCACTATGGGTGCCGGCTATGACCACACGAGGACGTTGCATTAGGCTGCCCTCATCCCTTCCTCATGATTTCCCGCCGAAGGTGAGACGCACGCCGCCGAAAATAGAACGGATCGGCGTGCCGGCGCTGGCAACTTCTTCGTACTTCTCATTGAACAAATTCTCGGCTCGGAGATAGGCCTGCATCTGCTTCGTCACATCGTACGTCACGGCCAATGACCAGACATCGAACGCCGGCAGGTTTTGCCGGTCGCCGGTCGTATTGAACCGTGATCCGACATAGCGGCCGGTCACGGTGATCCAGAGGGGATCGATGGGCTGGTAGCTAATGGTGGCGCTCCACTGGTCGGTCGGCCAACGAGGAAGACGGCTTTGGGTATCCAAATCACGCGTGAGCGTATTGGTATATTGGGCCTGCAGCACGACGCTCTTGAGGAACGGTCTGTCGCTTGAATAGGTGTACGACAGTCCGGCTTCCCATCCCTTCGTGGACGCCTCACCCAGTTGCTGCGGGCAGAAGCCGAACGTACTGAACGGCGCGCAAAAGGCCGGATCAAACGTCGTGACAATCAGATTCCGATAGCGGTTCCAAAAGAACCCGCCGGTAAGCTTGAATTGTTTGGACAGAAAATATTGATCGATCCCCACATCCATACTTTGGTTCTTTTCCGGCCCCAGATTGGGGTTGCCGAAATTGGGAAAGAACAATTCGTTCATGCTGGGTGCTCGAAATCCGGTGGAATAGCTTGCACGAAGCTTGGTGTCGGTTTCCTTGTGGTAATATCCGCCGGTCAGCCGATAGGTCGTGGCATCGCCGAACACGTTGTAACTGTCATATCGTACGCCTGCCGTCGCGAATACACGATCCCACAGGTTGAACTGCGCCTGCGCAAATCCGGCATTGGAACTCAGGACACTGTTGGTAAGCCCACTGTCGTTCTCTCCCTGTTGTTCACGAAATTGATACCCCGCGCTAAGCAACAGCAGTTTGGTGATCTGGAAGTTGTGTTGCCACTCCAAGCGATTGGATACCACACGGGTTTCGTTCGGATCTCCGAACGGCGTGCTGAAGGCGCCGGTGACGAGATTGCGTTGCAGGGTCCCAGGCAGAAAGAGCGAATTTTCCTGCGAGCGCGCCAGCGTCAACTTCTGGGACCACCAGCTGGTGATCGGCTGCTCATAACTCCCGCTGAACACGTACTGCTGAGTCCGACTCTTCGATCCGTAGACATCACTCGGAGCGGTCGCCGACAGGCTGTCGAGCTGCACATCGGAATTCATCCAGCGCATGTTGAAATCGAGTCGGCCGTCATGCGGAAGGTCGACCCCGATCCGTCCCGACCCCTGCCAGTTGCGGTAGGAGTCACGCTCGGTCGCGCCGCGCCGATAATTGACCGCTGAAAAACTGGACGTGTCCCAGCGGGAGAGCGAAAGACTGTAATCGACCGCGCCATGCTTCCCCGATACCGTGCCCCCTTCACGAAGGGACGCGAAAGACCCGTATTCCAGAAACCCGGTCGCGGAAAGCGGTCCCTGGCCCCGCTTCGTCACGATGTTGATGACGCCTCCCATGGCGTCGGACCCCCACAACATGCTCTGCGCGCCACGCAGAATCTCAATTCGCTCGATGTTGTCGGTCGTCAGGTTGGCGAAGTCATAACTACCCAGGGTCGCGCTATTGACGATCGCACCATCGATGAGCACCAGCGTTTGACTCGAACTTCCTCCACGAATTCTCGCGTTGGCCTCCGTGCCTGGCCCTCCGTTCGAAAAGATCGCCACTCCTTGAGCCAATTGAAGCGCATCGACCACCCTCTTAATGTTCTGCTTTTTCATATCCTGCTCGGTGATGACTTCCACTGCGCTGGTCACCTGGCTCACCGGTACCGGCGTCTTGGTGGCCGACACTACGACTTCTTCGGTTTGCACCACGGGATCGTGGTCAACTGGTTCCTCGGCGAACACCGCAGCCGTCCAGATGAACGGTGCACAGGCCACAAGCACGAGCACACAACGGACGGACCACTCCCTGGCAACGCACAGCATGCTGAATCTCCCTTTCGCTCGAAGGGATCAGTCGAAACACCCGTCAGTTGGGTCTCCTGACTCGCGGATCATTGATTCCCTGCGCCTTCCCATGTGCTCGGCACACAGTGACGTAATGGCAAGGTCACTCCCCGCTTACAGTGGCGGCACCGTGATGGTTTTTCACCATCTTCCCCGACGCTGACGGCGTCTTCCTGACACTCCGCTCTCCAATGATCTCGTGCCCCTTTCTTCACACGGGTGGGCCGGGCACGAACCCATCCCGCAACAATCTATTCACTACTCACACATTGAACGGCACATACTGTCTCGGCAGCGTGATCCGCGGGAGTCCCGACTCGGGATGCGGATCGATCAACACCTCACATCCATAGACCTCGCGCAGCACCTCGACCGACATCACCTCTGACGGCGTTCCCACCGAACGGACTGCACCCTCTTTGATCATCACGATCCGGTCGCAATACTGGCTCGCGAGGTTCAAATCGTGCGAGACGATGACGACGGTGAGGCCATGGTCATCTCTCAATCGGCGCAGAACCGAACAAATTTCGATCTGGTGCTGAAGATCGAGAAACGCCGTCGGCTCATCAAGCAGCAGCACTCGGGGCGTCTGAGCGAGGGCACGAGCAATCATGGTCCGTTGGCGTTCGCCGCCGGATAGATCGGTGACCGCGCGTGGAGCAAGATGGCTGATGTCCATGGTGGCCATGGCCTGCGCCGCCGCTGCACAATCGTCCCGATCTTCCCACCCGAAGCCTAAATTCCATCGCGTCCGCCGACGATGGGGAAATCGCCCCATCAACACCGTTTCTGCGACCGTGAAGGGAAACATCTGGGCACTCTCCTGCGGGACGAAGGCCACCGTTCGTGCCATATCCTCCTGTGAGAGGCCGGCCAAGCTTGTCCCGAATAAGGCGATGTCTCCCTGTTGAGCCGCAGCGAGCTTGGCCAAGAGTTTCAACAATGATGTCTTCCCTGATCCGTTGGGGCCGACGATGCCGAGGATTTCACCTGCTTCGACATGAAGGTTCACGTCCCGGAGCACCCAACGAACATCGTGCGCACGCAGTTTGCCGTAACAGAAAAACAATCCCTGCACATCATAGGCATGGGCGCCGCTCCTGCCAGAGGAAACTGCTGCCTCAACCGTGGGTGCCTGACCGATGGGACTGCTCATGCCAATCGATCCTTTCGCCACACCAGGAGGTAGACGAAGAATGGACCGCCGGCCAAGGCCGTGATGATTCCGACCGGGACTTCCGACGGCACAAAAGAAGTTCTGGCAATCGTGTCGGCGACCATCAAGAACATTCCGCCTACCAATGCCGAGGCCGGCAGGAGCAACCGATGGTCCGCTCCGACCACCAGACGCACGGCGTGGGGAATGATCATGCCGATGAACCCGATCATGCCGCTGACCGACACCACCGCCCCGGTCAGCAACGCTGATACGAGAAAGATGAATCGCTTGGTCCGTTCGGTATCGATCCCCAGTGACCGTGCCGGCTCTTCACCCAAGGCCAGAATGTTCAGCACGCGGACCTGCTTGAAGAGCAGCACGAGACCGACGAGTAAATAAACCGAGAGCGCGGCCAGCGCCGGATAGGCGGGCGCTGTGAGGGAGCCCATGAGCCAGGCCATCATGCCGAAGGAGCGATTCGGCTCCATGATGGAGGCGATGAACATGATCAGTGCCGAGAAAATGGCATTGAGGATGACGCCGGCCAAGAGCACCGAATGAATCGGCAGGCGCTCATACGTCGCGGCCATACGATAGACGACGAGCAGGGCCAGGAGTCCGCCCAGAAATCCACAAATCGGCAATGCGGAGAGGGCGAGCACGGTCGTGCCGATCCCGAACAACACCGCGAGCGACACCCCCAGCGCCGCCCCGCTCGACACGCCAAGCACATAGGGATCGGCCAAGGGATTCCTGAGCAAGGCTTGCAAGGCCACACCAACCGACGCGAGACAGACTCCCACCAGAAACCCCAGAAAGACCCGGGGCAGTCGTACCTGCAGGAGAATGACACTGGTCGTAACGGCAGTCTCGTTGTCGCCGGCTAATCCGAAGAGTGCGGAGGTGAAGACCCGGGCCATCTGGCCCAGCCCCACATATTGGGTCCCGAGTTGCAGACAAACGAGGGCAAGCAGGAGGGCCACGGTCGACAGAGCCCCCATGATGACCCACCAGCGTGATGCGGTCAGAATTGCGCCCTGAAACGGTTGGTCATACCCGGCGATCTGAATGGATGGCGAGGGCAGTGGCGGCGAGGCCAGCGAGGGAGCTGGAGCAGGCGACGTGGAATGGCCGGCGGAGGGCATCATGGGCGTACAGGCGCCGCATCGGAAGGGAAGGCCTCAGGATGGATCACCTTGGCGAGTTGCTCAAGTCCCTCCATCACACGTGGACCGGGACGATTGAGCGCGTTCGCCGAGACCTCCCGCAAGCGGTTCTGCTGCACGGCGGTCAAGGTCGTCCAGCGCCGCCATTCCTGTTGTTCGCTTCGGGGAACCGTTTCCACCGAACCCATCGGAAAGATCACGACTTCGGGATCTTCTTTCAACACGGTTTCCATCGTGAGCCGTGGATAGGGCGTCGAGGCTCCGGACGCGATATTGATTCCTCCGGCCAGGCCAATCATCTGATGGATGTAGCTGCCTGGCCCAACTGTAATCAGCGGCTGGCTGTTGAGAACATAGAGCACTCTCGTACGCGGGAGGGATTCGACGCGGTTGCTGATGTCCGCCATCTGCTTTCGCATGGCGAGCGTCATGGCATGGGCGGCCGTCGAGCGATCGAAAATTCGCCCCAGCTGGTGAATGTGGGAAAAAATGTTTTCCAGTGACGTGGCTTCGAGTAGGAAGATCGGCACCTTGAGCTCATCCAGCTTCGCCACGACGTTCGCGCGGTGGAACTCGCGCGGGGCCACGATCATGTCCGGCCGGAGGGCAAGGAGGGATTCCAGGTTGGGATTGGCGTATCCGATTTTAGGTTTGGCCGCCGCCGCCGCAGGAAAATCGCAGAACTCCGTCACCCCGACGATCTGTTCATCCAGCCCCAACGCAAACAGCATCTCCGTGATGCTGGGCGCCAGTGAAACAACGCGCGTGGGAGCCTTGGCGACATAGAGTTTTCTCCCGGCATCGTCGATGAACGTGCGCGGGGTGATGTTCGCCATGAACGGCATGCCCGTCAGGATGCCCTGTTGCCGACGTTTCATCACGGTCGGATCCTCGGCAGACGCTCCAAGAGCGATGGCTGAGCAGAGCAGCAGGACATAGCAGACGATTCCAGTGAATCCGGCTACGAACTGGCGAAAGCAGGCGGTTCGATCGGCGCGCAAATAAAAAAATCCCCAGGGCCTTCATGGAACCCTGAGGATTGCACCCGCATCGTCATCCTCGCCTATTCCCCAGCCCACGAGGGAATAAAGGGTCTCTCCTTGGGCAGGTCTTCTGGCTTATGGTTCGTCCTACTCCCCGCGCCTTCCCGTTCACCGAGGTGAACAGTGGCGCCTGCGGGTTTCGTCCCCATTTACAGCGGCGGGACCGCGAGGGTATTTCACCCTCTTCCCTTGACCCAAGGTGTATGTGAACGGTGGAACTCTAGGAGAGCACGGTCAACCTTGTCAAGTTGAAACTTGTCCCGTAGAGCCGAAACCGCGATGGACAGGTTCGTCCGCCGGGCACGATGCTCTCACGAAACGGGACAGTCACCTACGAACGGTAGCGCACCTTCAAGATGAGGATGGCCAGCGTCAGCACCAAGGTAATGAGATTCGCCAGAATGATGGGCAGGGCGCCGAGCAGCAGTCCATAGATCAGCCAGAGAAATACGCCCGTGGTGAACGTCAGCAACATTCCCAGGGAAACGTCCTGCGCCGAGCGGGTGCGCCAGGTCTGCTGGAGTTGGGGGATGAAGGCGATGGTCGTGAGGGTGCCTGCGAGCAATCCGATGAGCGTCACCTGATCCATGTGCGAGACCTCGATGGGTTTGACGACGGAGTGGGCGAGAGGGGCCATCATGGAATGAGAATTCACCTCTGCAGCTTGTCATGGCCCGTGGCGCTATGGTAGCATCCCTTCCCATCCAAGGACTAGTCGTTGAACGACGCCGCAACAAAGGAGTAGGGCCGTGGCATTTGCCTGTGATCTCTGTGGGAAAAAGCATCAGACTGGAAATAACGTCAGCCACGCGAACAACAAGACGAAGCGCGTCTTCAATCCCAATCTGCAACGCGTGAAGGCACTCGTGAACGGTTCGGCCTTGCGCATCCGCGTGTGCACCCGCTGTCTGCGGTCCGGGCTGGTCAAAAAAGCCGTCTGATCGTTCCGCACTTTTCCCCCGTATCGTCAGTTTGTCATCGCACCTCACATTCGAGGTGCGCCTTCCCGACATGCCCTCTGGCCGATTTCTTCAGAGCCTCGCACGCGACAATCAATCCCCCCGCGCACCGTTCCCGACTACACTTCTGCTTTCCCTGAATCTCTGTTGATCCATGGTACATCCACTCTAGCAGGCTGTTGAAAAACCATTTCGGCAACCTACGAAAGCACAAAGTACGCGTCGTCGGAGACGGCATGGAGAGCGCCCGCAGGATGGTCAAAAAGGTCGTCCAGCGAGGCCGCAGTGAGCAAAGAGACGAAGCGTACTTTGAGCCGTACATTGAGTCTCTGAGGTTCACGACGCGCTGAATAAAGCGCGTCACGTTTGTGAACGCCGCCGAGATGTGAGGTGGCAGTGTCCCGCGAGAACGCCGCTGGCGGCCTTTTTCACCATCCTGCTGGGAGACGTATCGGCGCCAACGGTGTACAATCCCCGGACAAACGTACAGATGACACCACATCGGTCACCGTCAAATCGGAGGGAGCATGATGAAGATCACCTGGTCAATCGGCATCTTGGCTATCTCCATCTGGGCAACAGCCTGCAGTCATTTCCAAAACAAAGAAGCCGCCTATTTGGATTCGGTCAAGGGACGAGGCACACAGGCCGAGGTCCGGCAGGAATTGGGAGCTCCCAAGGCGGTACGGCAAGCCCAGGGTGGGGAAACCATTTGGGTCTACGAGCTGCTAGAGCAACAGTCAGGTAACCGGTTCACAGCACCAGGGATATGGTGCGAACAGTATCTCCTCACCTTCGACGACAAGACCGTGCTTCTCCGTTGGAGGCAACTCACGCACTTCCACGGCGGCGAACTCATGCCGACGGAATGTATTCCGGGAGCGGAGCCGCCGAAGTCGTAGGGAATCCGCAGGGCCAGGCTCGCCAGAGCGAAGCTCTTCGGTGGATTGCTATAGGTGACGGAATGGAGAGAAGGAACAAGGGATGACGGCGGGAGGAGAGGCTGAAGAGGTGACAGCTGGCAGCGAGGTGGGTGGTTTCTGGGGCTGCTGGTGAGCCGTGGGGGATTCTGGTCCAGAGCGTATCGTATCAGATCAGGATGTCGGCTAGGAAAAGACCCTTCATGCTAGTAGGGTGTTGTCATCCGGCAAGGCGATTGTCAATCTGTAATTCTCACACATGGTTTCAACCAAGCGTGGCGATGGATTCTCGATTGAGCAGCCGGCTCTTTTGAGTGTAGTAGTATCACCAGACCAGCAATGCGGGCCTAGTTTGCCCATGGTATAAAATCTCCACGCTTACGCATTTCCAGTGGCTGAATGCCCCCTACTGGATTCCAACCCGTCAAGCCGGTGTCACCGGGGACTCTATTGGCGACAAAGCGGAGCACTCTCGGAAGGATCTACCCCTCAAACAGGATGGGGTGGATTGAGGCTAGTCTGGCACGAAGCGAGGGGGATGGCATCGAATCGCATGTTTGAGAGGCTTTTGTCGACGAGTCACGGCCACACGTCCATTGAGACAGCTTCCCCCGCCGTTAGCTCGGAAGCCCTTGCGCCCCTGGCAGAAGCCTGTGCCTCGGACATACACAGCCTAATCTCTTCATTACGGATCTCAAAAGTGTCCCACGGCAAACGGACAATCTCGCCCGTATGGACGACGACAAGATCCACATAGCTGATTTGTCGCGTTGTTCGATCAATGATCAATCTCTTGATCAGTCCCCAGTCAATGCCGATGCCGCTCTTCACAATCCAAGTCTGAGTACTCACGTTTTATCTCCTTAGGTTTCGGGCTACTTCGTTTGTTGAGATACGACCTCGCATGGTTCAACTGTCTAATCCTCGAATGGACTGATCTACAGCGCAATTCACTGGAAAATCTGGAAAAGCCAATCGGACGGCAAAGAACGACGGGAAGCCGGCTGATGGAAGGATGATTGCGAGCTCAGTTACCGCTGCGCAGTACGCTTTTGGAATCAAGCTACTGTGGTTTCGTGTCGTGCACAGAAGCGGACCGGACTTCGGCAGCCCATGGCCTGCTGATGCCGTATTGGTTGGAGCTGTGTACCCGGGCACGAATTAGCCGGCGCACCTCCGCACACTTTGGAGTGTGCGCAGCCAGCCCCACTCACATTTGTAATTCCCGCCTCCCCGAGCCACGCTTAGGACAAGGACTACGGGGGCTCAACATCTAGGGGGGCGCGATAGTCCCCCCAGCGTCCTCTTCGAAACCAACACAGCATGTCAGAAGACGGCCGGCACGATGACGTGACGAGCGCGCTACTCGCTCAAGGCCCGTTCGGTTGGGGAGGAGGAAGGTTGTCGAGTAGGGCGCTTTCTCAAGAAGCAGAAGATGAATAGGTGCCATACATGTAATACGGAAGTGATTGACTCTCAACAGCGTTGAGCACCACGTGGACGGGCCGATTGGTTCTCAATGAGGTCAGAGCACGTTTCACAACGTCTTGTGCCGTCGATGAGGCCCGAACGACCAGCACTAAGAGGTCCACGTGTTGTTCCAACATGTTCATCGTGGCAAGGGGGAGAATGGGCGGCGTGTTGATCAGAACATACTCAAACCGCTCGCGGCATCGAGCCAGGATCTGGTTAAACCGCTCGGCCTTCAACAACAGGTCACTCGCGGTGAATTCAGTCGCGCCGGCAGGCATAATCCAGCAGGGCACATCGCCAAACCCTGACAGGCATTCCTCGAACGGAACATCCCTGAGTAGAAGATCAGCGAGACCCCATTGGGGAGGTGTCACAAGGTAGTGGCTGGGCAATGGACAGCCAAAATCGCAATCCAGAAGCAGGGTACGTTTTCCAAGATCACGGGCCAGGGTATATGCGAGATTGAGCGTGGTGGTAGTTTTCCCCTCTCCTTTTACCGCACTTGTGACAGCCACGATTGTCGATTGCTCTTTACCGTTGAGCAAGGCAAGTCTGGTGGCAGCAACGCGATATTGCTCTGACATAATTGATGTGGGCCACAACTTCGTTACAAAACCCAGCTCATGAGTCTGGCCCTTTCCCTTTCCATGCTTCACGAAGCGCTTCCAGCCTACTAACTGCCCTGTCGCGGGCGGAGTTTGTTCGTTGGCGTCGGCAGGTGCAGTATAGGCAGGGAGAAAGCCCCGCCTGGCCATCCGCCTCAACTCGAACGAAAAATCGGGAATCGCCGCTAGGAGCTGAGACCCCCGCATGTACTCAATATCCTCTGGATTCCGGAACTGTGGGTTCAGTTGCTCTTGTATCACCACAATCCCTATGCCGAGGCCGCCACCAAGGAGGAAGGCTAACAGCAGGATACGTCGCTGATTCGGGAAGGAGGGCACTCGGGGGAAATTTGCAGAATCCACAATCCGAAACTGGCCACCCTCTTGTCGTTTTTCGAGATTCTCGACAACTCTGGCATTGAGCCGCTTCTCAAGAAGCGACGAATAACTGTTCTTCACGTTACTGTAGTCGCGCTCAAGCACGAGAAGGTTCTGCTCGATCTCCGGGGCTCGTTCCACGCGTTTCTCACGGTCCTTTTGTTCGGCCAAGAGCGTTTGGTGACGTGTTTTGCCTAACGCGAGTTCACTCTTAATTTCGCTCCGCTGCCTGGTGAGATCCTGGAGATAGGGGTCAGGCGGCGCCTCCCCCGGCTTCAGGACTTGGGGTCCATACAACTCAATAAGTTGTTTCTCCACGTGCTTCATTTCATCCTTCGTGAGAGTCACTTCCGGATAGGTGTCCCAGAATTCGGCTTGGAGCTTGACCAGCTTTTCCCTGAGTTCCTTCAGTCTTCGGAAGAGAGGATCCGGTTCGATGGGGCCGGAAGCCAGAGCCAGAGTCGTCCTGCCGAATCGTTGATAATCCTGAATGGCTTTGTCCACCAGCGCGAGCCGATCCGACAATCGCTGAATGCCTTCATTGCCCGTGGTAATCTCCATTTGGATGCGATCCAAGGCGCGTAAATTGGCCTCCATTTGCTGAGGGAGTTCGCCAAGGTACAGAGTTTTGAACCGGCTGATCGCCTCTTCTCTCCGTTCAAGTTCAGCCTTGGCAGCCCGTACCTCCGTGTCAAGGAATTCCGTATTGCTTTCGGCCATGTGCTCTCGGGACTTCAGGTTTTCTTCTATGAACTTTGATGCAATCCGGCCGGTCACCTTCATGGCGATAGCCGGGTCCTCGTGCAAAAACGAGATGGTGAATGCATCAATGCCCTTCCGCGCGGTGAAATTGTCTCTCGTTACACTCCCCGTTACCATGTCGACCATAATCGCATCCGCCAGGAACGCCATAGCGGCGTCGAGTCCTTGCTCTCGGACGATCTCCGGATACAAGTCAAATTCCTTCACCACATCCGCCAGCAATCCACGACTCGTGACCTGCTTCTGAATCAGGAAAATCCGTTGCTCGAGATTCCCCTCCGCGACGCTTTGCACATAACCCTGAGCGATCTTTTGGTCTTCCACCAAGATCAGCGTTTCGGAACGATACAACTTAGGAGCGAGCAGACAGTATGTGATGGCAACCGTCATGGCCACCGCAAGCGCTCCGACAATCGTCCATTTCCGACGCCAGGCCATGCTCGCGTATTCCTTCAGCATATCCATGGCCGATGGCTCCATGTGAGGCTGGATCGGAGGCAACGACATTTGGAGAGGAGGCTGGAAAGGAATCAATGACATTATTGTGCTCCCAGTGTTTTCTGCGTAAATGAATGTCGTTTCATATCAGACGGTTCCGGACGCCACCATTCGCTTCCCTGATTCCGGCTGTCCATTGAGGAGAGATTCTGAAGGGACCGTTAACGTACGTACCTGAGTCGCATTTCACAATTGTCTCATGGCTGCTCCGTCGCTAAGCTCCTCAACGGTCTCGTATTCCGAATGACTGCCTGATGATTTGGACAAGCGAAAGGTCGGAACGATGTCTTGTAATCGTTCGATTGCCCAAGCAGGATTGTTCAGATGGGCCGCCGCCTCCAACGCCATTTCCTTCTCTCGAAATGATTCCAGGGTGGAAGGGGCTGTGGTTCGAATACGTAAAATTTTGTCTATGCTGGACGGCTCCGCTATTTCATTCTCCCCAACAAGCTCCTCGTGGAGCTTTTCTCCCGGCCGAAGGCCGGTGAACTCGATGGGAATTTCTTGTCCCGGAACAAATCCTGACAGGCGAATCAGATTTTTCGCCAGATCCAGCACACGAATCTGATCCCCCATGTCCAGAACATAGCTTCCACCCTGCTCACGAAGGGATGCGGCCTGGAGGACCAAATGGACAGCTTCTGGTATCAGCATAAAATACCGGCGGATCTCCGGATGAGTCACCGTCACTGGGCCGCCGGCCTTGATCTGCTCCTGAAACCGGAGCAGAACGCTTCCACTGCTGCCGAGCACATTGCCAAACCGCACCGTGAGAAAACGAGTCCTGCTGCGTCGGGCGATCTCCTGGACAATGAGTTCGGCCACACGTTTCGAAGCCCCCATCACACTGGATGGATTCACCGCCTTGTCCGTTGAGATTAGCACAAATCGCTCGACGCCATATCGATGGGCCGCTTCGGCGGCAATGCGTGTTCCCATGCAATTATTCTTCAAGGCCTCGGCGACGTTCAACTCGACCAGAGGCACATGCTTGTGGGCAGCCGCGTGGAACACGATACTGGGTTGGTATTGCTCGAGAACCATCGACAGCCGACGCACGTCTGTGACATCGCCGATAACCGGATGGACAAAGGACGAGAAACCGCCATCTTCCAGGTGTTTGGCTATCGCATAAAGACTGTTCTCATGACGCTCGTAGAGGACGAGCGCCTTTGGGTGTAAGGCAGCGATCTGCCGGGAGAGTTCCGATCCAATCGACCCGCCCGCACCGGTGATCAGGATCCTCGCCCCTGTTACCATATCGCGCAGACCCTCTGCCTCCAAGCGTACCTCCGCCCTCGGTAACAAGTCGCTCAGGGACACGTTCCGGATCTGACTGATGACACTCTTGTCGGCTACCAGGTCTTTGATGCCCGGCAACATCTTTATTGAAACCTTGAAGGGTTCCAACTCTGCGAAAATCTGCCGCAAGAGTGCCTGGGTCGCATGAGGCATGGCCAGGACGACTTCTGCCGGCTTATATTCGGCGACGATTCTGTGAAGGTCGGCGAGTTGACCGAGTACTTTGACGCCGTGTATCCGTTGATTGAGAAGAGACAGGCTGTCGTCAAGAAAGCCAACCGGTTCGTACTGGTACAACGAACGTGTTTTCATTTCGCGCACGATGCGTTCACCGGAATCGCCGGCGCCTACTATCAGGACCTTCTTTTTCGCTCGAAACACCAGTTTCTCTCGCAGAATCCTGCGAGGAAGGCGCACACCGGTGACAAATCCTATCAGCAGGATGCTGTCGACGATGAAAATGGAGCGAGGATAATCGGACATACCCATGCCCCAATGAACTACACCATAAAAGGCAACCGTGCCGGCCAGGACACCGGCAACGATATTCTGCAAGTCCCAAATGCCGGTGTAGCGCCACAGGCCCTCGTTCAAACGAAAAACCGCGAATGCTCCGCCGCGGATGGCGACAAGCCAGGGAAGCATGCGCGCGAAGCGCTCTGTCTCTTCAAGGGGGATGGCTCCATCGAACCTGAGCCAGAATGCCAGGTAGTTCGCCAGGATAATCAAGCCGAGGTCAAGCGTGACGATCAAGGCACGCCGCCACTTCAGTATGAAAGCCCGGACTCGCTTGCCTTGTGACCACGGCGCCGTTCCGACCGATGGCTGAAGCCCAGACAGTTCACACACCTGTACCGGGATTCCAACAAGATGCAGAAATGTTTGCACGCTGATCGCCAAGTCGAGGAGGAGGGAGGCATGCCTGACGTAGAGCTTGGCCAACCGGATCTTCTCAGGGAGAATCGTCCGGCGATATTCAATCTCCGGATGCTCAGCCTGTTCCAGGATACTTGCCTCGTCGATATATCGTAAGGAAGCCAGGTCGGTGAGCCCGGGGCGTACGGTGAGAATCTCCGAAAAGTCTGTGTGGAAGAGCTCGACATAGTATGGAACTTCCGGCCGGGGACCCACCACGCTCATATCGCCCAGGAGAATATTCAATAGCTGTGGTAGCTCATCGAGCTTTGTTTTCCGCAAGACCCTTCCCACACGTGTGACGCGCGCATCCTCCCCGACCGTGATCGGGCCCCCTTTGCTCGGAGCGTCTTCGACCATCGTTCGAAACTTGTAGATGGAGAACGGTCTGAGTCCCCTCCCCATCCGCGTCTGCCGAAACAGGATCGCGCCTGGAGAATCCAATTTGATGAGCACCCCGGCAACCACCCAAAGCGGCCAGCTCACCAGCAGGCCGAGGACGGCAGCGAGCAAATCAAACGTACGTTTCATCATCGTCGGTACCTTTTGGTCACGTCGCGCACTACCGAAATGACGCGCTGAACGTCGCGCTCGGTCATCTTGGGATAGAGCGGCAGGGACACAATCCGTTGGAAGGCTTCATTGGCCACCGGCAAGTCCTCAGGACGATAACCCCACGTGTTCCGGTAGTACGGATGCAGGTGGAGAGGGATAAAGTGGACGCTACAACCGATATTCTCCGCCGCGAGCTGCTCAATGAACTCGTTTCGTCCGATCCGGAGTCGCTCGAGATCCAGTTGGATCACATACAAATGCCATGCGTGTTGCACATGGGCGGCGGAGGATGGACGAGTGATTTCCGGAAGATCTCGAAGTCCTTCGTCGTAGAGCGCTGCATAGTGCGCTCGTGTTTTCCAGAGTCGATCGGATTTGTTGAGTTGCGCGACGCCCAGGGCCGCCGCAATATCGGTGAGGTTGTATTTGAATCCCGGCGAGAGGACTTCATAAAACCAGCAGCCTTGGGCCGCGTAACGCTTCCATGCATCACGACTCAATCCATGCAGGCTCATCATCCGGATTCGTGCCGCCCAGTCTGGATTGTCGGTCGTGATCATGCCTCCCTCACCAGTGGTGATATTTTTCGTCGCATAGAAGGAGAAGCAGGTGCAGTCGCCGATGACCCCGACCATCTTCCCCTGATATCGAGCAGGGAATGCATGGGCCGCGTCGTCGATCACGCGAAGATGGTGCCGGCCGGCAATATCCAGGATGCGGTCCATTTCGCAGGGATGACCGGCAAAGTGGACCGGGATAATGGCCTTCGTCCTCGGCGTGATAACTTGCTCGATCTTATCGGGATCGATATTCAGCGTATCCCCTGTACAATCCACCAACACAGGCTTTGCCTTGAAGTACGTGACGACTTCGGCCGTTGCCGTGAAGGTCATGGTGGGGACAATGACTTCATCGCCTTCGCGGAGTCCGACCGCCTCGAGAGCAAGATGGAGCGCTGCCGTGCAGGAGTTGACCGCGATGGCATGACGCGCTCCGACCATAGCCGCGAACTCCTGTTCGAACTGCCTGGCCTTGGCGCCCGTTGTCAACCACCCGGATCGCAGCACGTCGACGACGGCGTCGATCTCTTCCTCACCGATTTCAGGGGCATGAAAAGGCAGAAATTCGGCCATGTGATACAACCTCCGAAACAGTAGGCTAAACTGTCACGTCCCCAGGCTTGAGGACAGCCGTCCCCCTCCTCTGTCTTACAGCAGATTCGACTTCTTTCAGATTGAACGGGTTACGGAGTGCTGGTGAAGTGAGGAGCGATCAGAATCGAGATGAGTACAGGAAGACGGATCTCTCCGGGCCTTGGCCGATCAATGCCAGTTTCATGTAGACCCTGGCACCGTGCCCCAATGTCCCGTCTGTCAGATTTGCCCACAGATAGCACTGAGCCTTCCGACTCGAAGAGGGACAAGGTGTGGCTTTGGGGAGGAACGCAAGTTCATGTTTAACGAGGACCTCCCAGGAGCCAAACGCACAGGGGTGCAACGGCCAGAAGGGCAACTGCTGCGATCGCCATGAAAATGGTCGTTTGCATATCGTGGCGATGATGCACGGCGGGCGCATCATCACGATATAAAGCAATAGTCTTACTTTCCGTCCATTTGATCCCTAGCCAATACAGCAACGGAATGGTGAGACCGTAGATGGTGTAGCTGAACACACGATGGTCAGCGCCCTCGGCAATTCCAAAGTGATCTCCAACGATCACGCCATACGCCCGGACGCCGTTCGCCAGCATCAACATCGCAGCACAGACAACCAGAAATGCGATACGCCGGGCCGGCTTGCGATAGACGAGGGTGGCAAAGGCATACCCGAGCGCGAGACCGGGAAGGAGATAGCGCAACCCTCCGCAGTCAGGCGCCACTTCCCAGGTAGCTGAGGGAATGGCAATGCGATAGTTCTCGTAGAGATACGGAATGCCGGTTAGCTGCAACCCTGCCAGAATGAACCACGCGGTGAAGTCTTGCAGCCAGGGTTCAATGGAGGTCCCGATGGGAAGCATAAATAAAAGAAGCCCCAAAGGCCATGCAATGGTCCGAAAGACCTCGGTCCCCAAGACGGCCCAGACCAAACCGGGTAGCGACGCGACCACCGAAGCCTGTTGTAGCCAGGTCAGATTCAACTGATAGCCTGCGACCCAACCAGCGCCTGCGAGGATGAGAGCGAACACACCCCAGGCACTCGGGGCCGGCACCAGTGGCATCAGCTTGTCTCGATAGGACCAGATGAGGTACCCAGCGGCAGGCAACACCAGAAATCCGTGCGCAAAGGTTCTGGATCGCTCCCATACGTCAATCATCGATCGAAAGGTTGGCCAGAACAGGCCGACGACACACAATGTCGCCACCAGCATGATTAGTCCGGTTGCCTGCC
>JAHFEW010000067.1 GCA_023248215.1 Nitrospira sp. | reverse complement strand
TGGTGGCCGTGCATGACCTGGAGATACTGGACGGCGTATTCGATATCAACCAGCCCTCCGGCGCTGTGTTTCACATTCACGGTGCCGGGCTCGACGAGTTGTTTCAGTTGTTGCCGTCGTAGGTCGAGGGCGATGGTAAGGTCCCAGGGCTCGCCGCTATAGACGTATCGATCCCGATGGGCTTCGACTTGCTTGCCCAACGGGGCATCTCCGGCGACGGAGCGAAGCTTGATCATGGCCTGTCGTTCGAAGGGGGCGGCCAAGCCGGTGGGGCTGTAGTAGCTGATGATCTCTTCGAGCGGATTGGTCAGGGAGCCCTTGCCCCCATGAGGGCGCAGGCGGATATCGAGGTGGAAGATGCCTTCCTGCTTGGCCTCGATGCCTTGCAGCAATTCCTGCGCAAGCCGTTCGAAGTATTCGCTATTCTCGATGCCCTGTTTCCCGCTGGTGCGTCCGGCGCCGCCGTAGACGAAAAGCACCTCGATATCCGAGGCGTAGCCGAGTTCCCGACCACCGAATTTACCCATCCCAAGCACGGCAAAGGGGCAGGGTTTTTTATTCATCAGGCGGGGCGCGCCGTATTGTTTCCCCAGTTTGGCTTGGCAGTCTCGCAGGCTGCGTCCCACGATCACCTCGGCCAGTTCCGTCAACGCTTCTGAAAAATCGGCGAGGCTTGAGGCATCGGCCATGTGTTTCATGTCGATGCGGAAGAGTTCCTGGTCCTTGAACCGATTCAAGGCCTCCTTGCGCGCCTCCTCATTTGTGGCTCGAGTCATGAGGCGGTCGAGTTCTTTGCGGAGCGCCGCTTGCGGCTTGATGAGCGGGGCGTTGTGGTAGTCCTTCAGGAGGGGCAACAGATTGCCGTGCTGACGACGAAGAAAATCTTCCCACAGGAAGTCGCTGGTCCCGAGCAGGCGGGCCAGGAGTGGAAATGTCTTCTTCTCGCTGAGAAAGGCTAGGGCCTGCTGTTGGGCCTTGCCTTTGGTGTCCTGGACGGTCAGGTCGAGAAATTGGTCGAAGGCTTCCAATGCCTTGGCGGGATCCGGCGCCCAGGTCAATGCATGCGTGAATTGCTTGATGAGCACCGCCGTCAGGCGCAGATGCTGTTGATCGATGGGATCGGTCAGCTTCTGACCGTGACGATTGCGGACATAAAAGCGATCGTGCAGTTTGCCGCCTTCGATCGCGAATTGCGCTTTGGCAATGTAGATGTTGCGCATCGCCAAGGCGTTGGCAAAGGCATAGAGAAAGGCGGGGGTATCATCCGACTGGATATCCATCACGGTATCGGTGGGGGATTGGCTGTTGTCGAATGTGATCTGGACGGTGTGGAGGAGCCCGCTAAACGAGCTGCGGCGTTGTCCGAGATACTCGACGAGTTGCCGATTCACGGCCTGGCGCGCTTCGTCGAACTGGCCTGCATCCAGGAGCGCAATCATCGCGGTGAGTTCGGCGGTGAGCCGGCGGCGCTCTTCCGGTCCGAATGACGCGCCGCGCACGGGCTGCACGCGAAAGACGTCGACGATCTTTTTGCGGCCTAGGCCAGGGCGGCCTTTCGGACGGGCGTGCGGGCCGCCGCTCCACAGGGTGCGAGCGGCAGCGGGTGCGGTCCCTTCGACGAACGTGTAGATCTGGCCTTCTTCAATATTCAGTCCGAAGGCCGAGAGGAGGCCGCAGATCGTGGCGAATTCTGAAAAGTAGTCATAGGCCACGATGGTGATGGTGCAGCGATCGCCTGGGGCATCGACGATGGACAGGTCGTAGGGGTGGTCCGGCGTGAGTGTGGCCGCCTGCTTGATGTGGACCGCGAGGATCTTCGGAGGGAATGCCGCGAAATAGTCCGGGTCCATCCGCGTGACGAAATCTTGCAGGATGTCGCTGTCGATGCCCTGACAGAGTGGAGTCAGGGTAGCGAGGATCCGGTCGCGGTCGGCGTTCGCGTGCTGCATGGTCCATGGCGAGTATACCCGAAGGTCGTTTCGTTGTACCGGAAGAATTGCACCAGTATAATGCGGCGCCATGACACGACGTCCCGAAAACCACACCCCTCTCGCACGGCATCGCGATATCGCTTCTGCCCGTGAGGTACCCGATCCGGCTCCGCTCTTGGTGGCTTTCGGTCTTGAGCCGGATCAGGTGGCGCGAATTCTCACCCCCTACGGAGTGGAGCATCCGGCTGCAGCGGATACCAATATTCAGAGCATGGCGGGTGATCCCCATACTCGCCGGCTCTTGGCAACGATATTGCCGACCCTGTTGGCGGAGATCGCGCAAACCGCCGATCCCGACCAGGCATTGAATCATTGGGAACGTCTGCTGGGCGGGAGCGTGAATCGCTCCTCGCTGTTGCAGTATCTGCAGGCCTCGCCAAAGATGTTGGGACTGCTCTGCACGATTTGTGGGAACAGTGATTCCCTTGCTTTCGCCCTCATCCGGGACCCGATGCTGGTGTATTGGCTGGCCGAGGAAGATGTGTTGTCGACCGCGCCGACCAGAGAAGGGATGGTCGCAGCCCTTCGCCAGAGCCTGGGCTCCCTCAAGGCCACCGAGCTGAAGCTGGATGTACTGCGGCGCGTACGTCGTCGTGAAATGTTACGGATCGGTGTGCGTGACCTCCTTCACCTGGCCACGGTGGAGGAGACGACAGGGTCCTTGTCCGATCTGGCCTCCGTCTTGATTCATGCGGCCTATGAGATTGTCGATCAGGATCTCAAGGCGATTCATGGGACGCCAATGCATCAACAGGCGAACGGCGAATGGGTTGAGACGGAATTTGCCGTCATCGGGATGGGCAAGCTCGGGGCCCATGAGCTGAACTACAGCTCAGATGTCGATCTGATTTACGTCTATGGATCGGCGGATGGCGAGACCAGGAAGGGGAAAGGAGCCCGCCAGGCCAATGCGCAGGGTTTGTCCAACGAAGAATATTTTGAGCTGCTGGCGCGTTCCCTCACCAAGGCGCTGGCTGAACAGACCCGTGAGGGCGCCGTGTTTCGGGTCGATCTCCGGCTCCGCGCCGAAGGGACCGTCGGACAGCTTGCACGGTCGGTGGATGCCTATGCACGGTACTATGCCCAGCGTGGCCAGGTGTGGGAGCGGCTGGCGCTGCTGAAGGCTTGGCCGATCGCCGGGTCTGCCGCGGTCGGAGCCGCGTTCGTGCAGATGGTAGAGCGGTTTGTATTTGAGTCTGATCCCCGGCCTCTGACCAGGGAGCGGGCGCTGGCGGTCATTCGCGACGTACGGTCAGTGAAAGAAATGATTGATGAAAAGATTGCCGGCCGGGGGCATCAACATCGGAATGTGAAGTTGGGGACCGGCGGGATCCGGGAGATCGAATTTCTGGTGCAAACGATCCAAGTGCTCGTCGGTAAAACCATTCCTGATATTCTCGACCGCAGGACCGTAGGGGCGCTTCAGCGACTATGTCGACACCATTTCATCGCGCCGGACGATCAGCGGCAACTCACCGAGGCCTATTGGTTCTTACGGGATGTCGAACATAAGCTGCAGATGATGCATGATTTGCAGACGCACGCGTTGCCTGAGAGCGACGAGGAGCTGCAACGTTGTGCGGTTCGGATGGGATATGGCACGGAGTCTCGTGCCGCGGCGTTGGCCCAATTTCTAGCGGATCGCCTGCAACATACGGCCGTCGTGCATCAGACGTTTCGGGCGCTGTTCTATCACCCGGAAACGTCCGCACTCTTGGCCGCCCTATTGGCTGCGGCGGAAGGCCACTCCCGCCGCAGCATGTCTCGGCCCCAAAAAGAGACCGGCCCGGCGGGGCCACCGCCGGACCGGTCTTCGACAACGAAGAAGAAACGGAAACCTTAGTACATGCCTTCCATGCCGTGGTTGTGACCACCCGGGCCACCGGCTGATTCTTTCTTCTCTTCCGGCAATTCCGTGATCATGACTTCGGTGGTGAGCATCAAGCCCGCGACGCTGGCGGCGTTCTGCAACGCACAACGCGACACCTTCGTCGGATCAATGATGCCCAGCTTGATCATGTCCACGTACTCGTCGGTGGCTGCATTATAGCCGCCGTTCGGGTTCTTGTCCTCGCGGACCCGACCGACCACCACAGAGCCTTCGGCTCCTGCGTTGCCCGCAATCTGGCGAATCGGTTCTTCGAGCGCCCGCCGCACGATGTCCACACCCACCTTCTGCTCCAAAGGCAGATCCTTGAGGGATTCCAGGCCCTTCAGACAGCGCAGATAGGCAGTGCCTCCGCCAGGGACGATGCCCTCTTCGACGGCGGCTTTGGTGGCGTGCAAGGCGTCTTCCACGCGCGCCTTCTTTTCCTTCATTTCGGTCTCGGTTGCGGCACCGACGTTGATGACGGCCACACCGCCGACGATCTTGGCCAGCCGCTCCTGCAGCTTCTCGCGATCGTAGTCCGAGGTGGTCTCATCGATTTGGGCCTTGATCTGCTTCACGCGGCCCTCGATCTTCTTGGGATCGCCATGGCCTTCCACGATCGTGGTGTTGTCCTTGTCGATCGTGACGCGCTTGGCGCGACCGAGATCCGTGAGCTTCACGTTCTCGAGCTTCAGGCCGAGATCTTCAGAAATGACCTGGCCACCGGTCAAGATCGCAATGTCCTCCAGCATGGCCTTGCGGCGATCGCCGAAGCCCGGCGCCTTCACCGCTGACACATTGAGGGTGCCGCGGAGCTTATTGACTACCAGGGTGGCGAGCGCTTCGCCTTCGACTTCTTCCGCAATGATGACGAGCGGCTTGCCCAGTTTGGCAACCTGCTCGAGGACCGGGAGGAGGTCCTTCATGCTGCTGACTTTCTTTTCGTTGATCAGGATGAGCGGGTCTTCCATGACGGCTTCCATCCGCTCGGCATTGGTGACGAAGTAGGGGGAGATGTAGCCGCGGTCGAACTGCATGCCCTCGACCACGTCCAGCGAGGTGGTCATGGACTTGGCTTCCTCGACCGTGATCACGCCATCCTTGCCGACCTTTTCCATCGCTTCCGCAATGAGGTCGCCGATGGTCTTGTCGTTATTGGCTGAAATGGTGCCGACTTGGGAGATTTCCGTCTTGTTCTGGCAGGGCTTGCTCAGCTTCTTCAGCTCGCCGATCACGACTTCCACGGCCTTGTTGATGCCCCGCTGGATTTCCATCGGGTTGGCACCGGCGGTGATGTTCTTGACGCCTTCCCGGTAAATTGCCTGGGCCAGCACAGTAGCGGTGGTGGTTCCGTCACCCGCTGTGTCGCTGGTCTTGCTCGCGACTTCGCGAACCAACTGCGCGCCCATGTTCTCGTACGGGTTCTTGAGTTCGACTTCCTTCGCGACGGTCACGCCGTCCTTCGTGATTGTCGGTGCTCCGAACTTCTTATCGAGAATCGCGTTCCGGCCCTTCGGACCGAGCGTTGCTTTCACGGCATCAGCAAGCTGGTTCACCCCTCTCAGGATGGCCGCTCGTGCCGAGTCACCGTACATAAGTTGCTTTGCCATAATCTTCCTCCGTTAATCGTCTTGTAATCGTTATTCAGGTCAGTTTGATCAATTGGTAAAGATGCCCAGGATGTCTTCTTCCTTGAGGATCAGGCATTCTTCGTCTTCAATCCGGAGTTTGCTGCCGGAGTACTTGTCGAACAGCACCTGGTCGCCAACTTTGACGTTTTCGACCTTCTTCCCGATGGCTTGCACGATACCCCGTTGCGGCTTTTCCTTCGCGGAGTCAGGAACATAGATCCCGCCGGAGGTCCGCTCCATTTCCTCAGTGTAGGTGACGAACAGGCGATCACCGAGCGGCTGGAAATTCTTCGCAGCCGTGGACTTCTTCTCTTTCGCTTCCGTAGCCATACCCAATCCTCCTTCTGGTAGTGAGCGTCTAGGCCCTATGTACAGTTGTGTGAAAGCTGGAAATTCAGCTCTGACGTGTTACTGCAAGGGCTACCTGCAGAAAACTCGAGACATAGATAGCGCTAGCACGAGGCAAGTCAATGGATGGACTATAAAATTATTCCGCGCTCATATGCAATGGGATAATGGCTCGCAAATGATTGATTCTATACGACACGGCTGCTGGTCGCGGTCTGTGAGCGGTCTGTGAAATGTGGAAAATGCCTGGGTGTGGGTCGCCTGGGAGAGCACCCGGTGCCCCGAGTAGAGGGCGAACGACCTCCTTATGGAGCGACTAGCGGTGGAATTCCGGCAAGAAATCTCAAAATACGGTGGGTGATGTGTTGGGCGGCCTCGCTGGACCGGGTGGTCCGCAGGGACGGCGCGTTGTAGTCGTCGAGCCCCCAACTCCATTGGATGGTTCCCGTGGCGAACACGCGAGCGCCGCTGGGCGCTTCGTACAGGGTCATGTCGCCATATAGGATCTGTCCGTCCCGTACATAGGGAGAATGGGCGAGGATGATCAAGTCGGCCGGTCCGTTCAGGAAGGCCCGATCGATCTCATACCCCAGCAGGCCAGGAAGCCGATGATCGGAAGGCAATGCCACACCCGCAAACAGGGGGTGGGACGGCAATGTGACGATGATATCCCCATCCACCGGCACCGTCTCGTACATGACCCCGATCAGCTCCTGTTCCGGTCGATTCACCGGCGGGTCGCGCCATTGCACGGTGATGAGGTGATCGTTCGACGAATCTCCGTCTACTGCATAGGGATCTTCCGTCAGGGCCGCTTCCTTATATGTGATCATGGTCCGGTTCGGCTCGCCCGTGATCGAACTGGGTTCGAGTCTGGTCTGCCAGTAACAGGTATTGGCGGAGAAGAAGCCGAGCCCTAGCCCCCGGTCGCGGGCTTCTTCTACATGGCGTCGCATGCCGTGTGACCAGTATTCGTCGTGGCCCACCGAAAGCCAGGCCTTGTGCCCCTTCCAAAAGTCCGCGCGGCTATGCGTGTCGATGTCAGTGCTGTAGGTGACGTCGTACCCGTTGCGCTCAAGCCAACGCACCATATTGTATTCCCACCCTGCCGTTGAGAGTGAACGGGTGGGATGGATCGACATGGCGGTCAGAAACTCCCCGGCACCGGTGCCGCTACCGCCGTTGGGATGTTGGCTCCGGGCATAGGGACGATTGAACGACACCTTTCGGGCCCATTGTTCATTGAGGCTGTTTGAGGGATAGGTCGACTTGCCGCCCCAGTTGTTGTAGGCCTGGAACGTCGTGACGCTGGACTGAAACAGGAAATCGGAGGGGCGGTCGTCCTCTCTGACGACGAAGATGATATAGCTCTGTTTGCCGCTGGTCGTGCCGGTCAGCTTGGCGAGATAGACACCGCTCACCCATTCACGCGGGTCGTCCGTCCGCGTGGTCAATTGGTGCGACACCTGCCAGTTGCATTCAATGAGTCCGGTCACCGGATCCGCGGTCGGCATCGGCTGTCGGAATCCCGGCAGGGTGATACCGCCCCGCACCAACCGTGCGCCGGTGCCCCCATACCATCCCATGCGATAGATGGCGACGGTCACGCTTGGGTCTGTGCTGTGGATGTAGAGGCGAAGTGTCTGGCCGCGCTGGATGCTGGTTGCCGAGGCATAGCCTTCGACCTCATGGTCGGCAGGATCGGTGAGGACCCAGTCGGAGCTTCCCGGTCGTGCATTTTCCAGGGCGACCGGAGACGCGGCATTCAATTGGGCTGCGACGACGGTTTCGGTGGTGGCCCCCAGCAGGAGGACGGCGATGGCAATCCAGACGAAGCAGGTCGTTTTACATCCGAAGACGGTCAAAGTCCTTGACGTCCTTCTTAATGTAATCGCGGAGCCGCTTGATGATTCGCGCCTCCAGCTGTCGCGTGCGTTCTTTGGTAATGCCATATTTGGCGCCCATATCTTCGAGCGTCAGCGGGGTTTCAGAGAGGATACGGTTGCGGAGAATGTCTTCCTCACGCTCGTCAAGGGTCTTCGTGAATTCGGCCAATTTGCGTCGAAACAGCGTCTTGAGTTGCGTGTCTGCCAGTCGTTCGTCCGCCGGCTGTTCATGCGCGGGCAGAATATCCATCAAGGTCCCGTCATGTTCTTGGCCGATCGGTTGATCGAGCGACAGTTCCCAGCTTCCCAGCCGTTGGTCCATCTCAATGACATCGCGCTCGCGGACGTTCAGGCGGTCCGCCAAGAGCTTGCTGTCCGGCGCAAAGCCTTCACGTTCAAGCTTGGCCTTTTCCTTCTTCAGGTTGTAGAACAGCTTCCGTTGGTCTTGCGTGGTGCCGATCTTGATCAGGCGGTAGGTGTTCAGCAGGTACCGGAGAATGTAAGCCCTGGCCCACCAGGCGGCATAGGCATAAAAGCGGACGTTTTTCGTGGGGTCGAACTTCTTAATGGCCTGCAGCAGTCCGACATTGCCTTCCTGGATCAAGTCCATATGGTCGGCGCCGGTGTGGAGGTATTCGGACGCAATGGACACGGACACACGCAGGTTGGCGAGAATGAGCTTCATGGCCGCATCGCGGCTGCCGCGCTGCTGATATTCCTCGAAGAGGCGAAGCTCTTCTTCCTTAGTGAGGTAGGGATAGCGCCGGATTTCCGTCAGGTATTGCTGGATGGTAGTGACAGGAACCAGAGAGGTCGATAGCGGAGCCTCCTCGGGTTCTTTCGACGCATGCCGGCCGGCCGCGTCATGTTCTTCCGTGACCTCCTCGTCTGTCGGCTCCAGGTGGTCGGGCTCGACGGCGTCGTCGGCCAAGTCTTCGTCGGAATCGTGCTTCTGCTTGTGCTGTGCCATGCAAATTGAAACGGTCGTCTCAAGGAGGTGACTATAACAGATGTCCGGTGTCAGACAAAGGCGAGTCCGGTCTACCCCCCATCCCTTGCCCTTGCGTCGGTGAAAACCCGACCCGTATAGTGGATGATCCGGAAACAAGGACTGAAGGGAGAGGGAGCGCGTGGGACATGGGGCTCTGAGCTTGCGGGGATTGGTATCGGCCATCCGCAGCGGACATTGGCCGTCACTCCTGGGGGCATGGCTGCACTTCGAAGTCAGTTTCATGGTGTGGCTTTTGATCGGGGCGCTGGGAGTGTCGATCTCGGAGGACTTTGGATTATCCGCGACCCAGAAAGGATTTCTGGTTGCGCTGCCGCTCTTGGGAGGGGCCCTGCTGCGAGTCGTCGTCGGGCTCTGCAGCGACCAATATGGGACCAAGAATACTGGGATTTTATTGCTGGCTTGTGAACTGGTCGCTGTGGCATGGGGGTGGGTTGGAGCAACCAGTTATGGACAGATCCTGGCCATCGGCTTACTCCTCGGGGTGGCCGGTGCTAGTTTTGCGGTCGCGTTGCCGATCGCGAGCTATGCCTATCCTCCCTCGCACCAGGGATTGGCGATGGGGATCGCGGCTGCCGGTAACAGCGGCACCGTCTTGGCTATGCTGTTCGCCCCGCGATTGGGGCAGATTGTCGGCTGGCACGGCGTATTCGGATTCGTGCTCCTTCCGCTTGCTCTGACGCTCCTCCTCTTCATCCTTCTGGTGCAACCGAACCGTGGAATTGCGCGCCAGGAGCGCAAGCATAACTGGTGGGACGCAACTATTGCGTCCCTCAAACAGAGTTCTTTGTATTGGCTGTGCTTTCTTTATGCTGTGACGTTCGGCGGCTTTGTAGGATTCTGCAGCTTTCTTCCCATTTTCCTCCATGATCAGTACAGGGTGGACCTGGTGACTGCCGGATCGATTACGGCGCTTTGCGGGCTGGTCGGAAGCCTGATCCGTCCTGTCGGCGGATTTCTTGCCGATCGTGTCGGTGGTCTGATGGTGCTCCGGCTGGTTTTTGTCGGGATCGCATTGTGTGCAGGGTTGATAGGAACCTTGCCTTCTCTTGCGTACGCCGTGCCCTACACGGTTGTTGGCATAGGCGCAATGGGATTCGGCAACGGGGCGGTCTTTCAGGTCGTCTCGGCCAGATTTCCCAAGCAAATGGGGATGGCTTCCGGCCTCGTGGGGGCCGCGGGCGGCTTCGGTGGATTTCTCCTCCCTTTCTGCCTGGGGTTCTTGAAGGATCTGACCGGGACGTTCCAGACCGGGCTCTGGCTGTTTTCTGCGGCTGCCGTTCTTGCGGCAGTGACGGTGCGAATTGCGCTCCAGAAAGGGCATCCGTCAGTCTCCTCACAACGCAACCTCACTGGTTTTTCCGGTTGACAAAGGTTTGAGAAAAAACGTTTATGTGATACCGCCATATACGAGTCGCGGCGATCGTGCATGGTGAATAACCGGGAATATTTGAGGACGCATGGCGACACCGTTTAATTCGATCGAAGACGCGATCAAGGACATCAAGAAGGGGAAGTTCATCATCCTCGTCGACGATGAAGATCGCGAAAATGAAGGCGACCTCCTCATGGCAGCCGGCAAGGTCACCCCGCATGCCATCAACTTCATGGCCAGACATGCGCGCGGCTTGATCTGCCTGGCGCTCACGCCGGAACGTGTGGAAGAGTTGCAGTTGCCGCCGCAAGCGGTGGAGAACACGGCCACGTTCGGGACCGCGTTCACCGTCTCCATCGATGCCCGCAAGGGGATCACGACCGGCATTTCCGCCGCCGATCGCGCCACGACCATCCATGTGGCAATCGATCCCCATTCCAAGCCCGTCGATCTGGCGCGGCCTGGTCACATTTTCCCGCTCAAATCACAAGTCGGCGGTGTGCTCCGTCGCGCGGGACAGACCGAAGGGTCGGTGGATCTCGCCCGTTTGGCTGGCCTGTATCCTGCGGGCGTCATCTGCGAAATCATGAACGAGGACGGCACGATGGCCCGCGTGCCTGAGTTAACCAAGTTCGCCAAACAGCATAAGTTGAAAATGGTGACGATCAAATCGTTGATCGAGTACCGCATGCATCGTGAAACCTTTGTGCGACGGGCAGCCAGCGCGTTCATGCCCACCCTGTTCGGCGACTTCGAAGCGATCGCATTCGAAAATGACATCGATGGCGCGACGCACATTGCGCTGCTGAAGGGCCAGGTGGATTCGCCGACGCCGATGCTCGTTCGGGTCCATTCCGGCTGCCTCACGGCGGATGTGTTGGGATCGCTGCGCTGCGATTGCCGCGAGCAGCTCCATCGCGCGATGGAGATCATTCAGAAAGACGGCCGCGGCGTCTTGCTCTATCTCAATCAGGAGGGGCGCGGGATCGGCCTGCTGAATAAGATCAGAGCCTATGGCTTGCAAGACCAGGGTAGCGATACCGTCGAAGCGAATCTCCAGCTCGGCTTCAAAGCCGACCTGCGCGATTATGGCGTCGGCGCTCAAATTCTGGTGCAACTGGGGCTGCATCGGATCAGGTTGATTACGAACAATCCGCGTAAGATCGTCGGTATCGAGGGCTACGGGCTGAAGGTCGTCGAGCGGGTGCCCATCGAGATCGCTCCACGCGCCGACAACGAAAAGTATCTCCGCACGAAGAAAGCTAAGCTCGGCCACCTGCTGAAAAAAGTTTAGCCCTGCCCATTCGCTTCAATCCTGAATCACCCTCTTGCGGTGGAGCGGTGTTCGAGAACGGCCTGAAACGTATAGCCATTTGAGGCCGATTCCAGGTATGATCGCCCTTCTTTCTTCAGCACACACAGTTCATGAGACGTCCGAACCGTCACGCAATCTGATGAAGCTCCGTAAAGGGTCCCATGACGCGACGGGTCTGACTTTTGGCATTGTCGCGAGCAAATTCAATAAATTTGTGACCAGTCGGCTGCTGGCGGAATGCGTGAAGGCCTTGACCAAGGCCGGAGCGGTAGACGAGGCCATCGAGGTGGTTCGGGTGCCGGGCGCGTTCGAAATTCCGCTGGTGGCCCGCCAGCTCGCACGATGCGGTCGATTCGATGCGGTGATCTGCCTCGGCGCCGTCATTCGCGGCGATACGCCCCATTTCGAATTCATCAGTACCGAAGTCAGTCGAGGAATTTTGCAGGCCTCCATGGAGTCGAATGTGCCGGTGGTGTTCGGCGTCTTGACGACCGACACGGTGGCCCAGGCGATTGAACGCGCGGATCCGACGAAGATGAATCGCGGCGCCGATGCGGCGAAAACGGCTGTCGAAATGGTCAATGTCATGCGATTGCTCGGCAAGGAAGGGAGCGGGGAAGTGCCGTCGCCGTCGGTCACTCCTCCGCGACGTGCAGGGCGGGCTGCCACGAGGCAGAAGCGCTGACCGGCGTTGCACTATGGCCTCTCGACATCAAGCCCGTGAACGGGCGGTACAGATTCTCTTTCAATACGACATTCATGGCCAAGCCGGCCCGTGGCTGGATGACTTTTGGATCCAGTATCCCCTGGCCGAAGAGTTGCGGGTGTTCGCGGAACGACTGGTCGCCGGCGTCAGGACCAACAGGAAAGAGTTGGATGCGCTGATCAGTACCTATGCGACCAATTGGAAAGTCAGTCGTATGCCGATCATCGACCGGAATATCCTGCGCATGGGCTGTTTTGAATTGCTGCACGTGCCCGAGGTGCCGGCCAAGGTGACGTTGAATGAATCGATCGAGCTGGCGAAAAGTTTCGGCGATGACGAAGCCTCCAAGTTCGTGAACGGGATTCTTGATAAGGTGCTCAGTTCTGACGCTCGCCTGGAACGTAAGCGCGCCTTTCCCGAACTGCCGGTGGTGGGAGGCGACAGCAGCGTAAAGGGTGAAGTGTGAAACGTATCTCGTTGATAAATCCGGATGGCCATCGGCGCGAAACTGAGGAAAGACATGAGAGGCAAGACACGAACGACGTGTCACGAAATACGAACGACGAGCAAACACGATGATTGATCGCTATACCCGTCCTCGGATGAGCGCCATCTGGGACATCACACACAAGTACGAGATCTGGTTGGAAGTGGAGCTGCAAGCCTGTGCCGCATTCGAGCGCGAGGGGCAAGTGCCGCGCGGAACCAGTGCCCGTATTCGCAAGAAAGCCACAATTGATGTGGCGCGCATCGCCGAGATCGAGAAGGTCACAAAGCACGATGTCATCGCCTTTCTGGAATCACTCATGGATTCCGTGGGGCCGGAGCATCGCTTTCTCCACATGGGCTTGACCTCGTCGGACATTGTCGATACCTCGCTGGCGGTGCAAATGACCGAAGCGCTCGACCTGATCCTCGAAGATCTCGACGAGTTGATCGCCGTGCTGAAGCAGCGGGCGCTTGAGCATCGCCATACGGTGATGGTGGGACGCTCGCACGGCATCCATGGCGAGCCGGTGTCGTTCGGCTTCAAGCTGGCGATCTGGTACGAGGAGGCATGCCGGCACCGGACCCGGCTCCAAGCGGCTCGAAAAGACATTGCCGTGGGCAAACTGTCGGGAGCGATGGGGACCTTCGCGCATCAAGGTCCGGAAATCGAGGAGTATGTCTGTGCCAAGATGGGGCTTGCGTCGGACCCGGTCTCGAATCAAATAGTGCAACGTGACCGACATGCGGCCTACGCCTCGGCGCTGGCGTTGCTGGCGGCCACCATCGAAAAAATCGCGACGGAAATTCGCCATCTGCAGCGGACGGAAGTGCTGGAGGCAGAAGAATATTTCTCCGAAGGGCAGAAGGGTTCGTCGGCGATGCCGCATAAACGCAATCCGATTGCATCGGAGAATCTCTGCGGCCTGGCCCGCCTGGTACGCAGCAACAGCCTTGCGGCGATGGAAAACGTGGCCCTGTGGCACGAGCGCGATATCAGCCACTCGTCGGTGGAGCGGGTGATCATGCCGGACAGCACGATCCTGGTCGATTACATGTTGGCCCGCGTGACCGATGTCGTGAAAAACCTGATCGTGTATCCCGAGCGCATGAAGCGAAACCTGGAGCTCACCGGAGGCCTGGTATTCTCCCAGCGGCTGCTGCTGGCGCTCATCGAGAAGGGGGCGCAGCGGAAAGAGTCCTACGAGGCGGTGCAACGCAACGCCATGACGGCCTGGAAAGGCGGGGTCGGATTCCAGGAACTCGTCGGGCGGGATGCATTCGTTACTGCACATTTAAAACCCAGCGAGATCACGGCCTGTTTCGATCCCCTGTATTATTTGCGGCATCTTGATCAGGTGTTTCGTCGTGTGTTCGGGGCCGGCGCGGTTGCATCGACGCGACGTCGGAGGAGGCGGGCATGAACCTGTGGTCGGTTGTAAAGATGACGCTGATGGTTGGTCTGCTCATGGTGGCGACCGCATGGCCGGCGCAAGCGACAGAGCGGGACAAACTGCTCACCGAGCCTGGTGTATACGGCACCTTTGCCGCGTTCCAAATGGATCACGATTGGTGGGATCTTCCGGGAGATGCCCGCGTCATTGCGGTGTCGGAGGTGAAGGGGTTGATCGAGCAATTCTCGAACAAGATCGTGATCGAGTCCTATCTTCTCCGCGGGCTCTCGGACCATGCCGATTTCATGTTCAGAGTGCATGCCCATGCCCTGTCGGACACCCAACAGTTTTTGACCTCACTGTTGGGGACGCGTTTTGGGCGGCATCTCGTTGCCACCAGCTATCTTCATGGCCTCACCAAGAAGGCAGCCTATGTGCCGGGGTTTCCCGATCGGATGAAGACCGACTTGCAGGCACCGAGCGAGGCGGAGACGAAATCCTATGCGATCGTGATTCCGATCAGAAAAGATGCTGACTGGTGGGCCCTGGACCAGGAGACCCGCGGGGCTCTCATGCAGGAGCACACCCAGGCGGCGATCCCCTATGTGCCTGCCGTGAAACGGAAGCTGTATCACTCCAGTGGGTTGGACGATTTTGACTTCATCACCTATTTCGAGACGGAAAAGCTGGACGAGTTTCACGGCCTGATCCGCTCCCTCGAACAGGTGAAAGAGTACCGCCATAATCGGCGATTCGGGCATCCGACGTTGCTGGGAACCGTCAGGCCGCTGGACGACATTCTTGAATTGTTCGCACGGTAGTGGAGGGCAGGGGATGGCTGTCGAACCCAAAGGCACGATGATTTACGAGGGCAAGGCCAAGAAAATTTTCACGACCGATCGGCCGGACCAGGTGTTGCAGTACTTCAAAGACGACGCGACGGCGTTTAATGCGCAGAAGCGCGGTACCATCGTCGAAAAAGGGGTGGTCAATAACAAGGTGTCGGAGCGGCTATTCCGGTTATTGGAACAGCAGGGGATTCCGACTCACTTCGTCGAACGGGTGAGCGACCGCGAGATGCTCACCAAGAAGGTGACGATTGTGCCGGTCGAGGTCGTAGTTCGGAATATCATCGCGGGGAGTCTCGCGAAACGGCTGGGTTTGAAAGAAGGGGTGGCCATCGAGCCGGCGATCATCGAGTTCTATTTCAAAGACGATGCGTTGGGTGATCCATTAGTGAACGACGATCACCTTCGCCTGTTGAGTGTGGCAACGCCGGCCGTGCTACGGGAGATGCGTGAGCTGGGACAGAAAATCAATGCCGTATTGCTGCCGTTTTTTAAAGAGCGCCACATGCTGCTCGTCGATTTCAAGCTAGAGTTCGGCGTCTTTCACAATAAGCTCATCTTGGCCGATGAGATTTCGCCCGACACCTGCCGGTTTTGGGACCAGACCACGAAGGAGTCGATGGACAAGGACCGGTTCCGGAAGGATTTGGGAAAGATCGAGGAGGCATATCAGGAGGTGCTGAAGAGGGTGTGCGGATAAGCAGAGGGACGCCGTGGTGGCTTCCTTGTTCGCAGAACGCGCACGGCATCCCTCTGAGCTACCCCCTGAGGTGTTGAGTGGGGAGAGATAAGAGAGATGAACCGGTTTTTGCAGTTGTTTCTGAACTATGGTTTGGTGGCGGCGATTTTGGTCTGGGCCGCTACGGTGGCTTTGATGGCCTATCACCTCAAGGAGTCGCCCTGGCGCTGGGCCTTTATTCTGTTGTCGCTGGCAGGGCTGGGAACAATCGGCGTCATTTTTTGGATTCGGAAATATGTCAACAGGGTATCCAAAGCGCAGCAGGAAGTAGGGAAGGCACAATGAAAGCCAAGATTCATGTGACGTTGAAGCAAGGGATTCTCGATCCGCAGGGGAAGGCGATCGAGCATGCCCTCGGCTCGCTCGGATTTAAGAATGCGGCGAATGTGCGGGTGGGCAAGTACATGGAAGTGGACGTAAACGAGACCGACAGGGCCAAAGCCGAGTCGCAAGTGAAAGCCATGTGCGAGAAGTTGCTCGCGAATACGGTCATTGAGGAATATCGGTACGAACTGCAATAAGGTCAGGACGGGGCGGCAGGGCTTGGCTCCTTGCTCGCAGAACGCGCACGCTGAAACAGTGCTCGTTCGATGCGCGCAGTAGAGCCGAGCCCCGCCCCCCCGTCAATGTGCATTGCAGTTCGGATGAGATGAGTGGGGGATGGAAAAGCAAAGATGAAAATCGGCGTGGTGGTGTTTCCCGGCAGTAATTGTGATCACGACTGCCAGTACATCTTTAAGGATGTGCTGGGCCAGAATGTGGAGATGATCTGGCATAAGGAAACCTTACTGGCGGGGCTCGACGCGATCGTGCTGCCGGGCGGGTTTTCATATGGGGACTATCTGCGGACGGGTGCCATTGCGCGCTTCTCACCGGTGATGGGTGCGGTGAAGGAGTTTGCGAACAAAGGCGGGCTGGTGATCGGCATCTGCAACGGTTTTCAAATTCTCTTGGAAGCCGGCCTGCTGCCCGGTGTGATGTTGCGGAATACCTCGCTGAATTTTATCTGCAAAGACGTGTACGTGAAGGTGGAGAATGCCGCGACCCGCTTTACGAATCGCTGCGAATCCGGTCAGGTGCTGAAGATTCCCATCGCGCACGCCGACGGCAACTATTACACCGATCCGGTCACGCTCGGCGGCATCAAAGCCAATGCCCAGGTGATTTTCCGCTACTGTACGGCCGAGGGCAAGGTGACGCCGGAGGCGAACCCGAACGGCTCGTTGGACCACATCGCAGGGATCATCAATGCCGAAGGTAATGTGTTGGGCATGATGCCGCATCCGGAGCGCTGTGCGGAGTTGATGCTGGGGAACGAAGATGGTCGGCTGATTTTCCTGTCGATGTTGGAGGGGCTGAAACCCGGAACGGTGACAACCACTGCGGTGCTGGTCTAAGTTCGGCGTGAAAGGAGGTGCTGTCATGGTGAGATGCTCGTGTCGAACCAGAGGGCAGGAAGGGGCGACCGGACCCTGCTTTGTGCCGCCCGATCCGTCGATCATGGCGTTATTGTTCGCGGAATATCTGCGGGCCCGCAAGGGTAAGAAGATGACTTTTCAGCAGTACCTTGTGTCGATCGGCTACACCGATCCCTCCGTGAATGAAGAGGGGATGGATGATGCCATTCGGTTTCGTGGCGGACCGGCGGGGTTGGAGCGTATCGCGGTCCCTATGCAACCCGTGAAGGGCAAGCTGGTGGTGAAGGTGCTGCTCGTCGATTTTTCGGATCGTCCCGGGACATTGCCCAAAGAGCACTATGAAGACCTGCTGTTTTCCAAGGCTACCTATCCCACCGGAAGCATGCGTGACTATTTCAAGGAGGTCAGTTTGGGGAAGGTGGATATCACGGGGGCCGTGCACGGCTGGCTCCGCATGCCGAATCCCTATTCGTTTTACACCAACGGCGAGTCCGGCACGCGCTGGCAGAGTTATCCGCACAATGCGCCGCGCCTGGCGGAGGATGCGGTGCAGGTGGCGCTCCAGAACGGAGTTGCCTTCGGGCCAGAACTCGACAAACTGAAACAGGGCATCGTCACGGCCTTGTTCATTATCCATGCTGGACGAGGGGCTGAGGTCATGCCGCCGGCGGTCAGGGGGCATGAGATCTGGTCGCATAAATGGGTGATGCGCAACCCGGTCCCTGTGGGGAGCACCCTCAACACCACGATCTACCTGACTGTTCCGCACGACTGCAAATTGGGCGTCTGTGCCCATGAACTCGGCCATCTCGCATTTCAGTGGCAGGATTTTTACGACCCGAATTATGACGACGATGGGAAGTGGTGGGATGGATCAGGGCTTTGGGACCTCATGGCCGGCGGGTCCTACAACGGTAATGGCGCCAGCCCCGCTCATCCTGCCGGGCTCCACAAGGTGCAGCATGGCTGGATCAAGCTCAGCACCGTGAAGAAATCACGCGGCCTCACGCTACGACCCTATACGGCCAAGTCTGGGCGTGCCTATAAGGTCGTGAGTCCAGCCTATTCCTCCAAGCAGTACTTGATGCTGGAAAATCGACGCAAACGAGGCTTCGATTTTCATTTGCCGGGAGAGGGATTGTTGGTGTGGTGCGTCGATGAGGCGGGGGAACAGGAGGCGCCCGACAAGCCTGGACTGATGCTGGTGCAGGCGGATGGAAAGCATCAGCTCGATGATCCGCGCGATTGGAATCAGGGGGATGCCGGCGATCCATTCCCAGGGACCGGGAAGATTGACAAGTTAAGCGATGCGGGTGGAATTTCCACAAGTTTTCCCGGTAGTCCAAAGTCCGGCGTGACGCTCACAAACATCCGCCACGATCCTGCCACAGGCATCATCAAGCTGAGTGTAAAAATTGCGGCGGTCGCTCCGGGTCCGTCCGGCGTATTGAGACGAGCGAAGGCGAAGAACACGGCCAAGGGCGCGCCAATGAGAAAAGCCAAGAGTGCGGCAAAAAGTGCGGTGCAAGCGAAGAGGAAGGCGCGGCGGCGGTCGAAATAGCGGGACATGACAAAGGTTCTTTAGGAATCATGTCTGTGAGGAGTATCGAGACTCGTATGCCATCGGGAATAGGTCACTCATGAACGCACCCGTTATCACCAAAGCCCTGCTCGATCAGCATAAGCTGAGCGAGGAGGAGTACAAGAAGATTCTGGAGATTTTGGGACGGGAGCCGAACTGGACCGAGCTCGGGATGTTCTCCGCTATGTGGAGCGAGCATTGTTCCTACAAGAGTTCGCGCATCCACCTGAAAAAACTGCCGACTACGGGACCTCGCGTCGTCCAGGGACCGGGTGAGAATGCCGGAGCGGTGGATATCGGCGATGGCCTCTGTGCGGTTTTCAAGATGGAATCCCACAACCATCCGTCGTTCATTGAACCCTATCAAGGTGCGGCGACAGGGGTCGGCGGGATTTTGCGCGATATCTTCACGATGGGCGCGCGGCCGATTGCGTTGTTGAACTCGCTGCGATTCGGCGGATTGGACAATGCGAACACCCGCCATCTTCTTAAAGGCGTGGTGTCCGGTATCGCAGGCTACGGGAATTGTATGGGTGTACCCACGGTCGGTGGTGAAATCGTCTTCAATGACATCTATGCCCTGAATCCATTGGTGAATGTGTTCTGCCTGGGGATTGCCAAGAAGGATAAGATTTTTCTCGGCAAGGCGGCGGGGGTCGGCAATCCGGTGATCTATTTCGGCTCCAAGACCGGGCGTGACGGGATTCACGGCGCGACGATGGCGTCGGATTCGTTCGATGAACAAGCCGCTCAGAGGCGGCCCACCGTGCAGGTCGGCGATCCGTTCACCGAAAAGCTGCTGCTTGAAGCCTGTTTGGAACTGATGTCAGGCGATTGCTTGGTCGGGATTCAAGACATGGGCGCCGCCGGGTTGACGAGTTCGGCCTGTGAAATGGCGTCGCGAGAAGGGACGGGCGTGGAATTGGAGCTGACTCATGTGCCACGCCGTGAGCCGGGCATGACGCCGTACGAGGTGATGCTTTCCGAATCGCAAGAGCGCATGTTGATGGTGGCCAAGGCCGGCCGTGAAGACGAGGTCATCAAGATTTGCCGGAAATGGGACCTGGATGTGGCGGTGATTGGGCGGGTGACCGACACGGGCAAGGTCGTCCTTACGGAGAACGGCCAGGTGGTTGCCGAAATTCCGGCCAAGGCGCTTGCCGACGAAGGTCCGCGCTATGACCGGCCCAGCGCGCCGCCTGCCTATCAGGACATGTTGCAAGCGTTGAATTACGATGCGTTGCCGGACGTGAAGGATGCGAATGCAGCGCTGCTCGCGCTGTTGGACTCACCGACCATCGCCAGCAAGCGTTGGGTCTATGAACAGTACGATCACATGGTGAGGACCAATACGATGGTGCGGCCTGGTTCGGATGCGGCGGTCTTGCGCATCAAGGGGACCAACAAGGCCTTGGCGCTGTCGGTCGATTGTAACGCGCGCTATTGCCTGCTGAATCCATATGAAGGCGCGAAGATCGCCATTGCGGAATGTGCGCGAAACCTTGCCTGTTCAGGGGCGGAACCGATCGGAGTCACCGATTGCTTGAACTTTGGGAATCCGCAGCGCCCCGAGGTCATGTGGCAGTTCGTCCTCGCCATTGAAGGACTGAAGGATGCCTGTGAAGCCTTGAGCGTGCCCATCGTGAGCGGCAATGTAAGTTTGTATAACGAGACGAACGACCTGTCGATTTATCCTACGCCGATGATCGGGATGGTCGGATTGATCGAGCCGGCCGACCGCGCGGTCACGCAATGGTTCAAGCAGAGCGGCGACGCAATTATTCTCCTGGGAAAAACGCGTGAAGATCTAGGTGGAACTGAATATCTGAAGGTGCTGCACCATCGCGAGCAAGGCTCACCGCCGTTGCTGAATCTTGACACTGAGAAGGCGGTGCAGGCCTGTACGATTCGACTCATTCGCGAGGGGTTGGTGCAGTCGGCCCACGATTGCTCCGATGGCGGATTGGCCGTTGCCTTAACGGAATGTTGCGTCTCTGGTTCGGACGAGCGACTGGGGGCTGTGGTACAATTATCGCTTGATGGTCTTCGTAGCGATGCGTTGCTCTTCGGGGAAAGCCAATCGCGAGTCGTGCTTTCTGTGAGACCAGATCAGGCCGAACGAGTTCTGAACCTCGCCTGGAATGCCGGTGTGCATGCCGCGCGAATCGGTACCGTCGGAGGCAATCGATTCGTGATGCAGGCGGACGGCGATCAGCGCGTTGCCGGCTGTACCGTCGATCTGGAACTGACGACACTGTATGACCGATGGGCGCTGGCCATTCCCAGGGCGTTGGGTCAAGACTAGGTTACAGAACCATGCCCAAAGACTTACCGCTTATTTCTCCCGACAAATTCCACGACGAGTGTGCCGTCTTCGGCATATACGGCCATAAAGAAGCGGCCAATCTCGCCTACCTCGGCCTCTACGCGCTCCAACATCGAGGGCAGGAAGCGTCTGGAATCGTCTCCAACGATGGCGAGCATTTTCATATTGAAAAAGGCCAGGGCCATGTCGCCGATATATTCTCCCAACAAGCCCTGGCGCGGCTCCCGGGGACTATGGCCATTGGACACAACCGCTACTCCACGGCGGGCGGAGCAGGGCTCAAGAATGTGCAACCGTTGAACGTCAATTTCGCCTTTGGCAACTTGGCCGTGGCGCACAACGGAAATTTGATCAATGCCACCATGCTTCGTAGCGAGCTGGAGGCCTATGGCGCCATTTTCCAATCGACCTCTGATACGGAAGTGATTATTCACCTCATCGCGCATTCGCGGGCCGATACGTTGCTTGAGCGGGTGATCGATTCACTTACCCAAGTTCGCGGCGCGTTCTCAGTGGTCCTGATGACGGATCAGGGCATTATCGCGGCGCGCGATCCTCATGGATTCCGCCCTCTCTGTTTGGGACGTTTTCGCGATGCCTGGATCGTGGCTTCCGAGAGTTGTGCGTTCGACTTGTTGGACGCCGAATATGTACGGGAAATCGAGCCAGGGGAGTTGGTCGTGTTGGATCATCAGGGCGTCACAAGTTATAAGCCATTTGCACAAACCAAGCCGGCTATGTGCGTGTTTGAATATGTCTATTTCGCCCGTCCCGATAGTCGCATTTTTGGAGGCCGCGCAGTCTATTCCATCCGAAAAGCGTTCGGGCGGCAATTGGCCCAAGAATCGATGGTACAGGCGGATATCGTCATTCCGGTACCGGATTCTGGGGTGCCGGCAGCATTGGGCTATTCCGAGGGATCTGGGATTCCCTTCGAGACCGGACTCATTCGTAATCACTATGTGGGGCGCACGTTTATCGAGCCGGAACAGTCGATTCGCCACTTCGGCGTGAAGGTGAAGCTCAATGCCGTTCCCGAGGTTCTCGAAGGCAAGCGCGTCATCGTGGTGGACGATTCGCTGGTTCGCGGGACAACGAGTCGAAAGATTGTGAAGATGCTGCGTCATGCCGGGGCGAAAGAAGTGCACATGCGAATCAGTTCCCCACCGATTGTGTCGCCCTGTTTTTACGGTATCGATACGCCGACCAAAAAAGAATTGATTGCCTCCAGTCACACGACCGAAGAAATCCGCAAGTACATCACCGCCGATAGCTTGGCCTATCTGAGTTTGGATGGGATGCTGAAAGCGGCGCCAGGCATCCCGGAACAGTATTGCAACGCATGCTTCACCGAACGGTATCCCATCTCTTTTACCCGTGCGGAAGAGCTCCAGTTGGGCCTCTTCGAATCTTCGCGCTGAGTCATCCCCTCCTGCCTCATTCGTGAGGAGAAACTACGATCGTCTGGACTTCTCTCCTCGCCTTGTTACACTCATTGGAATGTCCATCATGAGGAAATCTCGGTTGATCACCGGCACGGGACTCGTAGTGGTTGCGATTCGACTTGCACTGCGGATGGTCAGTCTTCCGCGACTGCTGAACTGGTTGACCTGCAAGCCTGCAGCAGGGGGCCAAGATCAAAATATCATGGAAGATGTGGCCTATTACGTCGATCGCTGGCTCGCGCTGGCTCCGTATAATCCGAAAGGTAACTGTTTTCCGCGCGCGTTGACGCTCTATTGGTTTGCCCGCCGCGCCGGCTTTCCCGTCCAGTTCCACTGTGGTGTGATGAAGCTCAACCAGAGTCTTGAGGGCCATGCGTGGCTGATGCTGGATGGGGGGGAGTTTTTCGAACCATCTCCGCACTGGCGCTCGTTCACCGTGACCGTCAGGTTTCCCCCAATGCCCGCCTCGCGTAATAACCAACCATCGAATTTCCAGTAAACGTTTTCTCCCTCTGCCCCCTGGCTTGCACCTTTCGTTGTCCAACTCCACTCGTCCCGTCTCGAAGCGTTT